>CAZUEI010000159.1:0-5590 GCA_964618985.1 uncultured Chloracidobacterium sp. | reverse complement strand
TTTTCGGTGGCACGCTTGCCAAGTTTTTCGGCTTCGAGATCGGTGAGTTCGAGCCGCAAGCCTTCGAGAATTCTCTGTGCAATGCCGTCCTGCAAAGCGAGAATGTCGCTGCCTTCGGCGTCGATGCGATCGCTCCAGAGAATGTCACCGGTCGCGACGTCGAGAAGCTGCGCCGTGACGCGCAGCTTTTCGCCGGCACGAAGAAAACCGGCCGAGAGAACCGCATGGACGCGCAATTCCTTGCCCGCCTCACGCGGATCAAGCTCTTTGCCGTGATATTTGGCGATAACCGAACTAGGCCTGACGATGATCGAGCGAATTTGCGCTAATTCAGTGATGACAGCGTCCGCGAGTGCGAATTCGTAAAAGCTCGATGCCGGGTCCTGGCTAAGATTTTGAAACGGAAGGATCGCGACGCTCTTTTTTTCTGTGCCGGTCGCCGTCATCGAAATATCAGGTGCGAAAGAAGGCTGGCTCGACGAGATCTGCGATGGGAACGACGCCTGCGACGAAGTTTCGGGCGTCGATTTGCCGGTGAACCAATTGAGGACTCGTTTCACAGCGCTGCCATCGGCGTGACTCGGAGCAAACGTATCGCCCGGCATGATCTGTGCTCCGGCGATCTGCTGCATTACGGCTCGAAGCTCGTCGCGCATAGCGGCAATTTTCTGGTAACGATCTTTTGGATCTTTCGACAGAGCCTTATCGACGATCTGCTGTAATTGCGGCGGAAGTTGTTCTTTTCGCATCTCAGCGAGCGTTTTCGGAGTCCCGTAAAGCACTTGATGGCGAACGTCGATCACGGTTTTGCCCTGAAACGCCCAAATGCCAGTGAGCATTTCATAAAGCAAAACCCCGGTCGAAAAAATGTCCGAACGATGATCGGCACGCTCGCCGCGGGCCTGTTCCGGTGCGGCATAAGTTGCCGTTCCATAAGGAATGCCGAGCTCGGTTATCTGCGTTTTGTCGAGTCCTTGCGTCGCTTCGGCCTGTTCGTCTTCTAGGAGTTTGGCGAGCCCAAAGTCGAGAATTTTTACCTGTCCCGTGTCGGTCACCATGATATTTCCGGCCTTGATGTCGCGGTGAATGATGTTTTTTGAATGGGCGTAAGCGAGAGCATCGGTCACCTGGATCGCGATCGACAGTGCGCTTTTTAGTTCGAGCGGCCGACCGGAAACGAGTTGGCGGACGTTCTTTCCCTCGACATACTGCATCGCAATATAAAACGTGCCGTCGGCGTGGTGAAAATCGTAAATGGTGCAGATGTTTGGATGATCAAGCTGCGAGCAAAGCTGGGCCTCGCGTTCGAAGCGTTTGAAATTAGCTGTTTTTTGTGTGAGTTCAGGAGGGAGGACCTTGATGACGGCGGTCCGGTTCAGCTTTGTGTCGAGGGCCTTATAAACGGTTCCCTGGCCGCCCGAGCCGATCTTTTCGAGGATCTTGTATTGGTTAATTTGCGAACCAACCATAAAAAAGCAAATGCAAAATTATGAATGCAAAATGCAAAATAAAAACGCTTACGCGTTTATCAGTCATTAACTAATAAGCAAAAATTGTAATGCAAACCCCGCAATTTTGCATTGTGCATTGTGCATTTTGCATTGTCTTAGTTCGGCCAACTGCCGATCAACCGGGTCGGATCGTTCAGCCGCGCGGCGGGTCGCCCCAACCGGAGCCGACGTAAACGCCATTCTCTACGATGCACGGAACGGTCAGGTCACCGCCGGAATATTCAAGCATCTCACGCTGTCTCGGCTTATCATTCTGCGCGTCGTATTCGGTAAATTCGATGCCGTGTTCGTAATAATGATCCTTTGCCCGCTGACAATACGGACAGTCCGGTTTCGTATAGATAACTAATGCCATTGTTCAAAATTACACCTTTTAGATAAGATAATCTAGCAAAACCGTCACAGTAATTGAATTAGACGCAATTAAATCTTTATGACTTTGCCCGATATATTCCAGCCTTACGATAATTTGATCGAGATCGAGATACTCGGAACGGTTTACAAAGTTCCGGAAAATAATTCGCTTCTCAGATGTTTTCAGTTTATCGCTATGGAAAATATCAGCTATGGTGATTTTTGCTGGAACGGCGAATGTCTTAACTGTCAGGTCTGGCTCCAGCAAGGCGATAAGGAAAAAGCTGTAATGGCCTGCCGAACAATTGTTGCCGAGAATATGAAGATCGTGCGGATCGCGGAGGGTATCGACCTCACTCAGGTTTAATACTTAGGTACACGTGAATCGACCTCATTCGACCACGCAGTTATCCCGCCGACCAGATTTATCAAATTGCCCTTAAAGCCAGCCTGTTCGAGCGCCATTATTGCACGGGCGCTGCGGCCGCCCATTTTGCAGTGGATGACTATCTCTTTGGTTTCGTCAAGCTCGTTCATACGCGTCATGATCTCGCCAAGCGGAATAAGTTTCGCGCCGTCTATTTTGGCAAACGCATATTCGTCCGGTTGACGAACATCTATCAATTGAATATCTTCACCGGCGTCGATTCGAGTCTTTAGCTCGGACGCAGTTATTTCTTGCATATAAGAATTTTTACCACAAAGACAGAAAGGACACAAAAAGGCGTCGGTGTAAATCCGACGCCTAAATAGTACGAGCTTAGCCGAAATTTAGATCTTATAACCGCCGCGGGTCAGCATCGCCTCAAAACCGGACTTATCGACAGATTTGACGTATGCGTCGAGAGGCTCGACAGCGCCGCTTTCGACGTGAGCGTAAAGAGCATCGTTCAGCATGACCATGCCGTGATTTTTGCCGGTCTGCATCGCCGACGGTATTTGGAAAGTCTTTCCTTCGCGGATCAGATTACTTATGGCAGGCGTGACGATCAGGACTTCAAGCGCTGCAACTCGGCCGCCGCCTTTCTTTGGAAGCAGCGTTTGGGCTATTACGCCTTTCAGCGATTCCGAAAGCATCACCCGTATTTGCTGCTGCCGGTCGGCAGGGAATTGGTCGATGATGCGATCAACGGTCGAAGCAGCCGTCGTCGTGTGCAGCGTCCCGAAAACTAAGTGGCCTGTTTCAGCCGTTTCGATGGCGATCGAAATGGTTTCAAGGTCACGCATTTCTCCGACGAGAACGATGTCAGGGTCTTCGCGAAGCGCGGCACGCAGAGCATCTTTGAACGAGTCAGTGTGATTGTGTACTTCACGTTGATTTACGAGACACTTGTGATTTTCGTGGACAAATTCGATCGGGTCCTCGATCGTGATGATGTGTTCCTCGCGGGTCAGATTGATCTCGTTGACCATCGCGCAGAGAGTTGTCGATTTGCCGGAGCCGGTCGGCCCGGTGACGACTACAAGGCCTTTCGACAGCCCACACAAACTGAGAATTGCCTCTGACAGCCCGATCTGCGAGGCCGTTGTCATTTTTGAGGGAATAATGCGGAAAACAGCGCCCATGCCCTTGCGATCCATAAAGATGTTGCAGCGAAAACGCGCGAGGCCGGGTATTTCGTAAGCAAAATCGGTGTCGCTGCGCTGAGCGAATTCTTCCTGATTTCGCGGCGGCATTATCGACATGATCAATTTCTGCATTTCGTCGGGCGTAAATGGAGCGTCTTCCGCCCGCAACGGACGCATTTTTCCGTCTCTGCGGATCATCGCCGGCATGCTGACCGAAAGATGAAGGTCGGACGCACCAAGTTCAGCCATCTTGTTAAAAAGAGCGTCCATTTTTGCGGTTTCAGAGGCATTGGCCGGTGCGGGAACAAACGCTGCCTGAGGCGCTGGTGCCGGAGGCGGCTGAATTGCGGGGGCCGCCGGCGGAGGCTCATACGCAGCCAGTGGCTGATCAAAAGTCTCTTGCGGCAGGCTTGCATCCGGCGTTTCCATTGCAAAATCGCCTAGCTCAAAATCATCGCGGCGGCCCGGCGGTTCATACGTCGAAGTATCGGAAAATTCGGTTTGAAATTCCGGGTCATTTACCGCAACAACTTCTATCTCGGGCTGGTCATTGCTGCTTGCAATATATTCCTGAGCGGGCTGCTTGTCCTCAAGCAGCAAATCAGAAAAGGTTGCGTTTTCAACCGCATCGGCCGCGGTCAGGTCATACGCGGCGGATGAACTTTCGAGGTCGTAGGAAATGTATTCAGCCGCCGGTTCGGGCTGGGTCTCGGTTATGGTCACCGGAGCAGGCTGTTCGGCCACGTTTGACGTGCCTATGTTGACCGGAACTGCCGGAGCAACAGAGGGCAGCGGATCCGGAACAGTGGCCGGTGCACCGGCCTCACCGATCATTGGCCGGATCGTTACGTTAAAACCGGCGGACGATTTTTGGACCGTAAAATTGAAATTTCCCAGATTGTGAGGATGTACGAATTGCACCTCTGAACTGTTAGGCAGCGTCGATTTTACCTCTGGCGGTATTAGCGGAAATACCATTGTGCTGATCTGCGTTCCCATAAGCGGGACATTTCCGACGTCCGTCGTACGGTTTTCAGCGACCAAATAAGGATTTTTGTCAGGCTCTAGCCGCAACTCTTCACTGCAAGAGGAGAGAAGACTTTGAAGATAATCGTTTAGTTTTTCCATTTTGAGGCTGATTTTGTGAGAAAAACAGGTGAGATCGAGGGTGGAAGGCTATAGAGCGGATGAGCCTATAAAGACTCAAGGGAAATAATAACACATTTTAACGATGTTTGTCAGTAAAAAAGACTGACTTTAGTCATATTGTGACGGATTCGCGGTATTCACCCCAGACTTTGCGCAAGGCATGGCTTATCTCGCCGACGGTTACGTTGGCCTCGACGGCTGTGAGGATGTGAGGAAGGAGATTTTCGGTACCTTGAGCCGCCGATTGAATAGCATTTAAGGCGTTGTCGGCAGCAGCGGCGGCGCGTTTTGCACGGAGAGCCTGCAATCTTGCGACCTGATCGCGTTCGATCTGTTCGTCGATGCGGAGCACCGGGATAGGTTCTTCTTCTGCCTGAAATTTATTGACGCCGACTACAATTGCATAGCCTGTCTCGACAGCTTTTTGATAATCATACGCGGCTTCCTGTATCTCGTTTTGAACGTAGCCGGTTTCGATGGCTCGCAGCATTCCGCCCATGGCATCGATCTTTTCGATGTAGTCACGTGCTTTTTGTTCGAGTTGTGTGGTCAATTCTTCTATGGCGTAACTTCCCGCGAGAGGATCGACCGTGTCGGCTACGCCCGACTCGTGCGCAATGACCTGCTGTGTGCGAAGGGCAATACGAGCGGCATTTTCGGTTGGCAGGCCAAGCGCTTCATCCATCGAGTTGGTATGCAGGCTTTGAGTTCCGCCTAGAACTGCTGCGAGAGCCTGAATCGTTGTGCGAACGACATTGACCTCTGGCTGTTGGGCTGTAAGCGTCGAGCCAGCCGTTTGCGTATGAAAGCGCAGCGTCAGCGACTTCGGGTCTTTTGCGCCAAAACGATCTTTCATAATTCGCGCCCAAAGACGACGTGCGGCTCGGAACTTTGCGATCTCTTCGAGCAGATTGCTGTGGGAATTAAAGAAAAACGATAATCGTGGTGCAAATTTATCAACGTCAAGTCCGACATCTATCGCCGCCTGAACATAGCAGATGCCGTCG
>CAZUEI010000158.1:0-5624 GCA_964618985.1 uncultured Chloracidobacterium sp. | reverse complement strand
ATCATTGCCGTTCTTTCGGCGATCTCATTACCTTATATAGCCAATTACAAGAAACTGTATAAATCGGAAGATCAGGCGTTAAAGATGATCGACCTTATGCGCGAAGCTGCACAGGTAGCCGTTGTCGAACGCAAGACTATCCGGTTTGAGATCGACCTGACGGAAAACGCAATTCTGTTGATCGAAGAGATACCCAGCGCCACGGCAGTGCGGATGAAGAAGGTGCCGCTTGAAGCTGCTAAAGACATTCGCGTCGATGTGATCCCCGCAGGGGTCACCAAGCCCAATCCTCCAAACTATTCGGATATCGCATTTACCACAGATACCGTCGGGCACCTTGATGGTTCAACTACTGTTACAGGCCATAACATTTGGGCAGCCAGATTTCGTCGGGACGGCTCGGTCGTTAATGCAGCTAACGTTCCGATCAGTACCAATATCTACGTATGGCCGCCAATAACTCCAGGGAGCACCACGCCCAGAAACAAAAACGAGATCAGAGCAATAACTATGTTCGGCGGAAGCGGAGCGGTCAGATATTGGAAGTATGAGACGACGGCATTTGTCCCCAATCAGTAATAGAGAGGGCGGAAAAAATATGAAACGCAAATTGGAAGCGGGATTTTCGTATATCGATGTAATGATAGCTCTCGTCATCCTAATGGTTGGCATTTTGGCGTTGTTATCAGGCATTTCGGGATCTATTCTTCAGGCTCGCGGTCAGGAGCAGCAATTGCTTGCCAAGCAATACGCTACTTCGGCGATGGAATCGATCATGTCGGTCAAGGAAACCGACCCGGCTCGACTCGGATGGAACGCCATCGGAAATGTAGGCAGCAATCCTAATCCGACCGGCACTCCACAGGGAATATTTGTCACTGGCTTTCAACCAGTCAGACTTGACGCAGGTCCTGACGAAGTCATTGGCACCGCCGATGACACCGGAACAGTCGTTCAAGGACTGTCCCGCCAGATAGTGATCACCGACATATGTGATCCCGATAGGCCCTCTCCGATAATATGCTCGCCTCCGGGGACTCTGCCGGTCAGAATGCGATCGGTCACCGTCACGATTACTTATGATGTCGGGGCGCTGCAGAGACAGGAAACACTGGTCACCGTTTTGACCAATTACGAAAGTAACTAGAGAGCGCATATGAAGACTTTATCTACAAGGTACAACTCAAAAGCCATTACAACGGGAACCGGCCAAAAAGGATTTTCGATCATGGAACTCATGGTCGCAATGACTATATTCATGATAGTAACGGGTTCTGTTTGGGGCGTATTGAAAATCGCTCAGCAGGGCCGTGGGGTCACGAATCAGCAAGTTCCGTTAGCGAAGAATGTTCGCCTAGCGCTGAATGTGATCGGCCGTGATACTTACAATGCCGGTTTCGGGTACCCTTTAAGGAATACCGTCGTACTGCCGGACAACAGGATATCGACACGTCTCGGCATTCCGAATGATTTTGATACCACTCGCGACACGGTCCCGCCGATCATCGCCGGAAACGATATCACCATCGATAACTGGAACACGACGACAAATACCCGGACAGATCAGGTTACTTTTCTTTTTAAAGACTCGACGTTCAATCTAGTCGGGTCTGGAAGTGACTCAGTTTCGACTCCGGTGAACATCAATGCGCCTACGACAACTGGAGGCGGCATTGACGAGATCGTACCGATCTCAGGCAGCAACTCTGTCTGCCGCGTTAACGATATTTATTTGATCACGGGCAACACAGGCTCGACCCTTGGTGTTTCAACTGCTCTGAATGGCACGACAGCGGTTCAATTTGCGAATGGTGACGTGCTTGGCTTTAACCAAACTGGAACAAGCGGCCCGCTGCGTGCCACTATCACGCTGCCTGCGAGTATGATGCGCGTCAAGATGGTGACATATTTTGTTGCCGCTGACGGCACCTTGACTCGACGGGAATTTGTTAACGTACCGGTCGCAAGTCCAGCGGTCGCGTTTGTCGATGAACCTTTGGTCTATAACGTCGATGATTTTCAGATCCGTTACATTATGGACAACGGAACGGTGTCCGATAACCCTAGCGCCGGTCCGGACGGCATCGCGGGAAACGCCGACGACACACAAGCAAATTTGGCGGCTGTGCGGCAGATTCGCTTCACGGTAAGCGTCAGGTCGGCCGAACTCAATTCGATGGGACAGCCGTATCGCGAGACTATGACCTCAACCTTCAGCACACGAAATTTGGGCTACGATGATAGATAATTGAAAAAATGGACGGGCAATTTAAGATGATGAAAATAGAAATTGAACAAAAAGGAAATTTGGGGAGCACAAACAGTGGAAGCGAAAAGGGTTCGGCCATTGTGATCTCATTGTTTGTTTTAGCTCTCATCAGCGTGTTCGTCGCATTGGCATTGTCCCGATCTTCGGCCGAAGCGGCTGCAGTCGGCAACGAGACAAAAGAGGGCCGGACATTTTACGCCGCGCAGGGAAGTCTCGAGATGATGACCCGCAATTTCACTAAGAAATTCGAAGTGAATCTAAAACCAGGCAGCGCCGACTTTGATGACGTGCGCAATGCTGCCGTACCGGGACTTTCTATTGGCTCGGGCACCGGCATCTTCAATTTCAATCAGGAAGTCCTTCAGACATCTAACAGCGTGCCGACCGTTCTCCCCGGCGGTTCGTTCGCCGGTCTTTATGCAAAGCGCGACACCTGGCGTCTGCGAACGACTGCTACCGACAATGTCGGAGTTCAGGTTCAACTCACGCGTAACATATTGAACAACCTCATTCCTATTTTCCAATTTGGTATTTTTTACGACGACGACCTTGAGTTTCACCCCGGCCCAAGATTCGATTTTGGCGGTCGTGTGCATTCCAACGGTTCGCTTTTCCTGCAGGCGAACACAGGCCTGTATTTTGCGTCGAAAGTTTCCGCCGCAAATTTCATTTTTACCGACGTATCCAAGAACGGTACTGTATGGTCGAACTGGGATGACAACGTATGGGTAAGAAACGCTTCAGGCACATACGTTCAACTTCAATACAACATGGGCAGCGTATTACAATCGCCCGCCAACGGCTCTCCGGTTTCACCCATTTCGGGGTCGGCGATACCGCTTCCGACCGCTTACAACTCGGCCAATTGGGCTACTAATAAAGCTTTGTTTGACGGCAACCTCGACGCCAATGTTCGTCAGCTCAAACTGCCGCTCAAACTCAACAGTGACAATACAAATCAAGGCCTCGATCTTGTTGAGGTCGTCAAACGCGGCAAGAACGTTGGAGACCTTTGGAAAGACAGCACCGGTACGATCACCGCCGTTACCGCGGCAACCTCTGACGATGCGATCACTGCTGCAGAACGGTATTACAACAAGACCGGCATTCGCGTCTCACTGACCGATTCCAAGGCGAAACTGCCGGGCTGCGCGACAAGCGCGGGATCTGCGGTAACAACCGCGTGCGGCATCCGGCTTGACGGTGACCCCACTGGCCAGATCTCGGGGGCCATCGCTGCAGGAACCCCTTTGGGATATCAGCCGACACCCATGGTCGCCGCGAGTCCAAACCCAAGTCCCTATCAGGCGACAAAGGTAAATGGCAAGAGATTTTATACAGGCAACAAGGAAACCTGGATAAAAGTAGAAACTGTCATTTACAACCCAACTACCGAAGTTTACGACACGCAGGATATCACGCAGGACATTCTGAGCCTTGGCGTCACAGATGCCCCGCCGAATGATCTTAACTTTTCGATCACCGATCCGAACTATAACACTCGCGGCATCGATAGCCGCTCGATCATCGAGCTTCAGCGGTATGTAATACCGGGAAGCAATATTAACAGTGCGGGAAGCTATTTATCATTTGTTGGCAATTACAATTATGTAATGCCAAAAGCTATCGGAACTCCCTCGCCGTCCCCATCAGCTACACCTGACAGCTGCAGCAGATCCGGAGCACCCATTCCGTCATCGACGCCTTCGGGCGGCTACGATACGGGAACCATCTCGTCCGGCGCCGGTTATTTTCCGTACGGCTTTGCAAGTGACGATCTTACGTCAATGCGCAATGTCAGGATAAGCGGTTACACTGCGGGAATACCATGCGTCGTGCCCGTTCCGATCAACATGGTCGACACTCGCGAAGGCCTTTACAACGATACTGCATCTGTTTTCAATCCTCTGACAACCTATGGGACCAACGTGCCGTGGGCCGGTGTTATAAGCCTTGTTGACATAGACGTCGCAAATCTCAAGAGATTCCTCGACGGCACATGGGATAACAATATGCCGACCAACACTCCTTATTACGTTGCAACTGGTCACGTTCTTCGCGGAAATGATATCCCGCAGCCGACCAACACTTCGCCAAAAGCCGGAGGTTGGGTCTTATATGTTTCCGACCGCCGCGGCGACTATGATTTTGACGGCGAATACGATATGGAGGACGTCTTTGGCCCCAATGACGGAACTCTCCAGCTTGGCGAAGACATAAACAAGAACGGCTCGATCCAGGCCGACTATACTAACGAAGCTCCCAGATATACAGGCTCGAACTCCAATATTTCACCGGATATTGCCGCCGTATTCGATCACAAATATTTCCGTCGCGGTGTTCGTTTGACACGGGGACAGACGCTTCCCGGTACATATAACACGACTACGCCTGCGAATTCAAAAGGTTTTACGGTTGCGTCCGAAAACGGCGTGTATGTGCAGGGAAATTACAATGCAACCGGCATAACAGCGGTCGGAACACCTACCTCCTACCTGAATTACTTACCTGCACCTTCGAGTTCTGCAGACGTTCCTGCATCGATCGCGGCTGATGCAATAACAATACTTTCAAACAACTGGAACGATTCCAAAAGTTTCGTTTCGCCGTTCACGCTGAGCTCGCGGCTGGCCACAGAGACAACTTGCCGTTTTGCAATGTTGTCGGGTGACACTGTGACAACTTTAAGCGGAACGCCCAATCAAGGCGGTGGCGATCTAAAGATGAACGGCGGTGTTCACAACTTCAAGAGATTCCTTGAAGATTGGGGAGGCGTCCGCCTTAATTACAGCGGATCACTGATCAACCTTTTTAACTCGCACAATAACAGTGGCCCATTCAAATGCTGCAACAATGTTTACAGCCCCCCGGAGCGCAACTGGGTCTTCGACGCGACGTTCCTCGACATGAACCGCCTGCCGCCCGGCACGCCGTATTTCCAATACATCCAAACGACGGGGTTTGAACGAACTAACGATTAGCGTTTGGTTATCAATACACTCCGGGATATTCCCCCAATATTCTGCGAGACAGCGTTGGCAGCGTTAAATTACGCGGCCAACGCTTTTCTTTTGTGATGCAGAGGAAGTCCTCCTTCCGTTTTTTGAACATTGAGTTTGTGCTATCGTATTGAATTGTAAGGACGAAGTATTTTTCTGCGAGTCCTTTGATCGATGAAAGAGCTTGCCTTAAATAATTGCCGCCTCGACAAGAGATACGATATTTGCGAGCAGCTTGGGAGAGGCAGCTATGCGCAGATCTACCTTGCGCGTGATATTCTTGCTTCGCATCAGGCGCCGCACAGCGATGTCGTCATCAAGGCTCTCAACGTCTTTCTTCAGGACGATCTCGATGA
>CAZUEI010000157.1:0-5640 GCA_964618985.1 uncultured Chloracidobacterium sp. | reverse complement strand
GCTTTTTTGAACTCAATAACAATGCTCGAATGTCGCGTCGCCATTCGCTTGCCGGTGCGGATGTAAAAGGGAACGTCGGCCCAGCGCCAATTGTCGATCGAGAGTTTCAGTGCGGCAAAGGTTTCGGTGTTCGATGCGGGAGCGACTTGCGGCTCGCTGCGATATGCGGGAACCTTGTCGTCGCCGATCTTGCCTTCGTCATATTGCCCGCGAACGGCGCAGTGAAGCACGTCTTCGGGTGAGAACGGCTGAATGGCTTGCAATATTTTTGCCTGTTCGTCGCGAACGCTGTTGGCGTCGAACGAAACGGGCGGCTCCATTGCAGTCAGTGTGACAAGCTGCAAAATATGATTCGGGATCATGTCGCGCAGCGCTCCGGCGGAATCGTAATAGCCGCCGCGAAGCTCGACGCCAAGCTTTTCTGCCACTGTCACCTGGACGTGATCGATAAAATTGCGGTTCCAGATCGGCTCGAAGATGCTGTTGCCAAATCGGAACACCAAAATGTTCTGAACGGTCTCTTTGCCTAGGTAATGGTCGATGCGGTAGATCTGGCGTTCCTTGATCGTCTTTAGCAAGTCAGCGTTAAGTTGTTTCGCGGATTCGAGGTCGCGGCCGAACGGTTTCTCGTATATAAAGCGGCGCCAATTGCCGCCTTCTTCTTTACCAAGACCGTTCTTGACGATCTTTTGAGTGACGTTGGCGAAAAGGTTTGGCGGCGTCGCGAGATAGTAAAAGAAGTTGTCGGGGATCTGATGCTTTGCCGTTACCTCGCCGATCAGGTCTTTCAGATCGCCGAACAGTTTTTTGTCGTCGTCAAAGTCGCCGCCTGTATAATAGATGCGATCCTCGAACCATTTCAGGACTTTCTTGTCGGGACCGTTCGGTATGAATTCGCGCAGATGCGCCATCATCTGTTCGCGAAACTCGTCCGTCGTCATTTCCTGCCGGCCAACGCCGATGATCGCAAAAGTATGCGGCAGGAAATCGTCCTTTGCAAGATAATAAAGCGCCGGGAAAAGTTTGCGCTTCGTTAAGTCGCCCGTCGCGCCGAAAATGACCATCACGCACGGCTCGGCAATTTTCTTGTGTTCGGCCATATGGTTAAGATTTCACCACAAAGGCACAAAGGCCACAAAGTAAAAAAAGAAATCCTTTGTGTGCTTCGAGTCTTTGTGGTGAATCAAATCCGAAGTTTATCACGCAATTCCAGTTCGCGGGCATTCATCTCGCCCTTATCAGTTTCGTGATCGTAGCCGCAAAGATGCAAGAGGCCGTGGAGAATTAACTGCTTGATCTCGCCCTCGATCGTGAGGCCGTTTTCGGCTGCTTGTTTTTTGGCTTGTTCGGCAGAGATGACAATATCGCCGAGATTGGTTTTGTCAGGATCGAATTCGTCGGCTTCGTATGGGAAGGAAAGGACGTCAGTGGTTGCGTCTTTGCCGCGAAACATCTCGTTGAGCTGCTTCATCCGATCGTCGGAAACGAACGCTATGGAAAACACGCCGCCATTCGACTCAGTCACTGCGTCGGTGAGCAGTTTCGTAAAGTCGCGATAAACTTCGGTTTGTAATTTTACCTTCCGCTGTAGATTGACGACGTCGATCATCGGCTAATTTCCTGCGGGCTCATTCTCGATCGAATGTGCTTCATAGGCTTTGACGATCATTTGGACAAGTTTATGCCGGACGACATCTTTTTCAGTGAAATACACGAACTCTATGCCTTCGAGATTTGCGAGAATATGTTCCGCTTCTTTGATGCCGCTTTTTTGGCCGCGGGGCAGGTCTATCTGCGTCTTGTCGCCGGTAACGACGGCCTTTGAGCCAAAGCCGATGCGCGTTAGGAACATCTTCATCTGCTCGCTTGTGGTGTTTTGGGCTTCGTCGAGAATGATGAAGGCGTCGGACAGCGTTCGGCCGCGCATAAATGCTAAAGGCGCGATCTCGATGATGCGCTTCTCGAGCATTTTGGTGATCTTTTCCGAATCGACGAGATCGAACAGAGCATCATAAAGCGGCCGCAAGTAAGGATCGACTTTATCTTGCAAGTCACCGGGCAAAAAGCCAAGCCGCTCGCCTGCCTCGACCGCAGGACGGGTCAGGATGATGCGACTCACTTGTTTCTTGAACAAAGCATCAACGGCCATCGCAACTGCCAAAAAGCTCTTTCCGGTTCCTGCGACGCCGATGCCAAAAACGAGATCATTTTCCGCGATCGCATCAAGGTATTTGCGTTGATTTGCCGTTTTCGGTGCGACCTGCTTTTTGCCCGACGGATTGAAGCGGGCTTTTAGGAAATGATCTTTGAGGCTGTACGCGCGATCTTCGGCTATCTGCTTGAACGCATCGCGGAGTTCCTTGTCGGTAAACGTGTTGCCGTCGTCAAAAAGGTCGCCGAAATCGTGCAGGATCTGCTCGACGGTTTTTATGTCGCGTTCGTCGCCATCAATCAAAAGTTCATTGCCGCGTGCCCCGATATTCACATCGAGCAGCGATTCGAGATATTTGATGTTTTGATCCTGAACGCCGAAAAGCGTGTTTAGTCCTTGAGGTGGTAGTTCTAGTTTTTTCAGGTTACTCAAATTAAATTGTCAGGGTTGTCGAAATAAGTTCGGTAAGATGAGGCTACTAAAAGGGCAAGTACCTGTCAATTTTCTTTACTCGCACAATATTTGCCTTTTAATGAATCGAGTTAACTTTGCCAGCCTTGCCAGTGGGTTTTGGCAAAACGGCGACGACTTGGCCGTTATGTGGGTTGAAAATGATAAACAATTCGTCATCGCCGGCCGGGAGATCAGCACCAGCTTTTTGTAATAATGTCTCAACTGTCTCCGTCGCGTGAGGCGAAGGCCGTGTTCGAGCATCGATCACAATTCCGTCTTCAAGCCGAAACAGAATTTCGTGAGGCATGGAGACATGCGCCGCCGAAACGGGGAGAAAAACAGGATCGGGAGCTTTGCCATGAGCTAAGAATCTGTGCATTGCCAAACGTAATCCTCGAATTGAGTAATTTGAGAGAAAAACAATTTATCAGCACTTCCAATTTATGTCAACTACCGTTATCCGTAATTTCCGAAGTGTGGCAATCTGGGTAGCGGTCGCCGTGAATTGAGCGAAAACCTATCGCGTAGAAAGCCACCTGCACAGTCTGTCTAGGTTAATATTTAGCAACGAATAAATACCAGTTGTCTTTGATCGGGCGATAGGCGAAATGTCCGGTGACGGCGGGGTCTTTGAAAACATAATTATCGAGCGATGCCTGAGTCGTTTTGGGCGGTTCGGTGAGATATGCGTAGCCTTTGCCTGAGCCTCCGGCTTCCATTCCTTGCCCGCTGACCACTAACCAGACCGTTGTCGGATAAAACTGAATGAGGCCATTGCCGATCGTAAGACTTGAGAGCAATCGCGTGTAGGATTCCCAACGGTCACGAGTGATGCCCCATTCGGCTTCGGGACGCGGCCAATTGCCAGCCGTCTCAGACTGAAGCACGTTATATGTAATGCGAGTCATGTGGGCGTCCTGGTGGCACATTTCCACGATTTGTTTGAATTCGGCCTCGTGAGCCGCGAAATTGGCTAGCAGAGCGTTATCAGAATCAGGAGGTTCCGGACGGTCAGTGTCAGCGCACGATGCGGCTAACAAAAGTATGGCGACGGCCGTGATGCATAAGACCCGTGACAAAAATACCGGCAAATGATACGACTTCATTTTTCTCATCACCTTCGGAATTCTACTTTTTTCTGTCCACTTTTGCACGAATTATGTTCGCTATGGTATTCTCACTCCTTTGTAAATCGCACTGATACTTATTTCTTAAGGAGCAACATTAATTCATAATGGCTAAAAATCAAGACGGACATATCGGCAAAGTCGTGCAGATCATCGGTCCGGTCGTTGACGTAGAATTTTCTGATAATTATCTGCCGCCTATCTATCAGGCGCTCAGGATCACGAGCGAAGGCTTTGACGGCGAGAAGATCGACGTTATTTCGGAAGTGCAGCAGCACCTAGGCGAAGGCCGCGTTCGCGCCGTCTCTATGCTGCCGACGGACGGAATGGTTCGCGGGATGAAGGTCGAGGACCTCGGCGGCCCGATCATGGTGCCGGTTGGCAATGCGACTCTTGGCCGCGTGATGAATGTGATCGGTGACCCGGTTGACGAACTCGGGCCGGTCAACGCGGAAACAAAATCCTCGATCCACCGCCATGCACCGAGCTTTGACGAGCAATCGACGTCGCTTGAGATGTTCGAGACGGGAATTAAGGTCATCGACCTCGTGCAGCCGTTTCTTCGCGGTGGAAAGATTGGTCTGTTTGGCGGCGCGGGCGTAGGGAAGACGGTTCTTATTATGGAGCTGATCAACAACGTCGCGATCGGTTCCGAAGGCTTTTCGGTGTTTGCCGGCGTCGGCGAACGCACCCGCGAGGGCAACGACCTTCTCCGCGAAATGGTTGAGTCGAAGGTTATCAAATACGGTGATGCCTTTAACGAGAACATGGAAAAGACTGGCGAATTCGACCTAACCAAGGTCGATAAAGCACAGATTCCCGGCTCGAAAGTGTCGCTTGTTTACGGACAGATGACCGAACCGCCTGGAGCACGTCTTCGCGTTGCACTGTCGGGCCTGACGGTTGCAGAGTATTTCCGCGATCAGGGGAATGACGTGCTGTTCTTTGTCGATAACATTTTCCGCTTTACGCAGGCTGGTTCGGAAGTGTCCGCTCTGCTTGGACGTATGCCATCCGCTGTGGGTTATCAGCCAACGCTCGCGACTGAAATGGGCGAGATGCAGGAACGCATCACATCGACCAAAACCGGTGCCATCACGTCGATCCAGGCAGTATATGTACCTGCCGACGATTACACCGATCCGGCTCCCGCGACGACGTTTGCCCACCTTGATGCTGTCACAGCTTTGTCGCGTCAGATCGTGGAATTGGGAATTTACCCCGCGGTCGATCCGCTGGCATCTAACTCGCGAATTCTCGACCCGATGATCGTTGGGGAAGATCACTACAATACTGCTCAGGAAGTAAAGCGTATTCTCCAGCGCTATAAAGACCTGCAGGACATTATCGCGATCCTTGGACTCGACGAGCTTTCCGAAGATGACAAGCTGACAGTGGCTCGTGCCAGAAAGATCCAGCGTTTCTTCTCGCAGCCGTTCTTTGTCGGTGAGCAGTTTACCGGGCTTAAGGGCGAGTATGTTAAGGTCGCGGACACAATCAAAGGATTTAAGGAGATTCTCGAAGGCAAATGCGACGATATGCCCGAACAGTCGTTCTATATGGTCGGCACGATCGAACAGGCAAGAGAAAAAGCCAAGAAAATGGCTGCTTCAGCGTAACTGAACTATGTTGAAATTAGAGATTGTTACTCCTGAAAAACGTGTTCTTGACGCGGAGGTTGATTCCGTCACGGTTCCTACAGCCACTGGCGAAGCGGGAATATTGCAAAATCATGCTCCGCTGATCTCCGCACTCAGGCCCGGCGTTTTGGCTTATGCTGTCAAGGGGACGACCGACAAGCTGGCAATTTCCGGAGGATTTGTCGAGGTTAATTCCGACAAAGTATCAGTTTTGGTGGACAGCGCTGAAACCGCCGGCGAGATCGATGCTGCCGCTGCAAAGTCCGAT
>CAZUEI010000156.1:0-5643 GCA_964618985.1 uncultured Chloracidobacterium sp. | reverse complement strand
GCATGTCTGAGGCACGCCGCCAGCGTTGATTCTGAGCCAGGATCAAACTCTCGTTAGTTTCCTAGTTCATCATTTTAGAATGCCTGTAATTTTACTTACAGGACTTTTTGTTGTTCATACGAATTAACACATGGACACGCATATTCAGTTTTCAAATATCAACTTCTTTTACTTCGCTCTCCTAAAAACTTCCCCAGAGGCGAAACTCTTGATTATACAGAACCTAATCTGCATGTCAACCGCCAAACGCAATTTTTCAAACTTTTTCAAGCTTGAACAAAAACTTACTTTCGCGGCAACTTTTTATTTTCTTCGGATAGGGCGTGAATGTCAAGTTGACTCAGCTAAAATGCATGTCTTGTGCTGGTGTATGATTAAGCGGTCACGAAAGAATGGAGCGGGCGACGAGGGTCGAACTCGCGACTTTCAGCTTGGGAAGCTGACACTCTACCACTGAGTTACGCCCGCTTTTGAATGAATATTAACATTATTCTCAGAAAAAATGCTAGTCCGATTTAGCAGCTAAGATCAGATCGATCACTTCGCGAATCGCCCCACGTCCGCCGTCGGCCTTTGCTATGTAATGAGCAGCCGCTTTGACAGCATCGTGAGCATCGCCAACAGCTACAGCAAGCCCGACGAAAGGAAAGACCTCTGCGTCAGGAGTATCGTCACCAATAAACGCAACTTCTTCATGGGCAACATTCGCAGTATTAATGATCTCGCGGAATGCCGAAACTTTTTCCTTCCTTCCCTGCCAAATAAATTCGACCCCGAGTTGCTTCATCCGCATTTCGACTATCGGCGAATTCCTGCCGGAAATGACTCCCGACCTGAAACCGGCGTTGTGCCAGTAAACCAATCCTTGTCCATCACGAACATGAAAAGCTTTTAGCTCCTCGCCCGTCGGACCGAAAAAAAGACGGCCATCGGTCAGAACGCCGTCGCAGTCCATTAGGACGAGTTTGATCTTTCTTGCGCGTTCGCTGATCTCAGATGAAATATTTTTAGAAGTCATGCCCTATCTGACCTCAAACATATCAACCGCGCCCAGTTTCCAGTTAGTTCCAATTTTCACTAGTCGATAAACGGCCATTCCGCTTGTGGCAGTTGTATTTAAGAGTTTGATCGCCATGTCTGCTTCTACCAGAATCGCATTTGAGTCGAGACGGTCGATATGTTTGATCTGAGTCTGCCATTGTTCAGTTGATCCGGAAATGCCGGACGCAAATTTTGTGACTTCGCCCGGCATCACGAGCGCTTCTATTTCGGCCTTTCGATTAGCGGCGGCGGCTTTATCAAACTCGGCAAAAAAGGCTTTGACGGTTGGATCGGGAGACAAGGGATTACCGAGTTTATTTCGCAAATTCCGAGCCGCAAGACTAGCACCGTATTCGGCGTCGGCTAGGATCGCGGCCGTGATATATGTTTGAGCGGCGTCTTTTTGATTCGACCTGCTGGCAATTTCTGCAAGCCCGACATTTGCCCAGGCAAGGCTTCTCGCAGTTGGCAATTTTTCATCAAGAACTGCGCGAAATTCCTTTTCTGCATCAACATTCTTATTTTGAGCAAGCAGTGAACGGCCAAGCAAAACTCGCAGGTCGTCAAACTTTGGTAGATCACGAAGCAGTTTCCTGGCCGTGCCTTCGGCAGTTGCAAAATCCTGTTTATCAAAGAGACGCTTAACCGCAAGCAGCGGGTCGCTGTCTGTTGTTTCGCTTGGAGCTATGTCGTCAGAATACTCTGTTTGCGGATAGAGTTTGTCCGAGTCAACTTCGACCTTGACAATTTTGCCGTTCGCTTTGAAAACAACTTCTCCGAAACTAGTTGCTTTTACAGTCGTCGGAGATGTTGTCTTCTGTCCGCTATCTGTCGTAGCTGTTACGTCAACGGTGACATCTATCGGGCCGGTATTGCGAAGAGCCACCTTTGCCTCGGCTCCGTTAATTTGCGGCAGCCCAACCATCAAATTCATGTCCGTAACCTGATCGAATAGATAGTCGAGCAATTCCTTTTGCGGTGAAAACGCCGCTCGAAGTTCAGCAAGTGTTAGATTGCCGTCCTGCATATTGGTGCGGAAAATATTCGAAAACTCAGCCGCTCCGACACGCTTAGCCAAGATCCGCCAAACCATCGACCCCTTGTTTGCCACTTCCGGATAGTAATAGTCCTCGAGCGGCGAAACCCTGCTCATCGGTGCGTCGCGCTTTGAGACAGCCGCATACGAATTACGCTGCCTGAGCCGTTCGACATCGGCGACATCCTTTCCAAATTTGCTTTCGATAAATTGGGTAGCAATGTACCGCGAAAGCCCCTCGGTAATAACACCATAGCCGTCACCTGTGACAGATACGGAACCACCGAGCCATAATTTCGCGGTGGCCTCGGCGATGTTCATCGCCGTTAACGAGTCTATCTTCGAACGTCGAAAAAGCGAGTCGTCAACAATCACCGTTCCGCCGCTGCCAAACCCGGCGCCTCGCCGTGAAGAAATTATCTTCAACGGTGCATCCGGAGCTTTTCCAAGAACACTCGCAACAAAAGCCCTGGCTTCAGACATCAATGCTGCCAACTCGGAGGCACGTTTCTGGCCTTCAGATGTGATGCCTTTCGGCAAATAAACGGACACTCCATTTTGATCAGACAGTTCCCAATTTCCCGCGAGGAAAAACGGTTGACCATTGAACTTATTTTCAAATGCACTCGCGGTTTCATTGCCGCTCGAAACAACAGTTTGCCCACTTACTGGATTGACCTTCATCCTAATCGGTGCCGTATCGGCGCCTTGCGTAAAATGCCAACTATTCGGCGTCGGATACCAATACGATAGCGGCAGGAATTGCGCTCCGGTCGGCGAAACCGAACTCAATGCACTGTTATCTTTCGGACTGATCTTATATTCGACCGCGGCAGTCAATAAGGCATCAGGCTGGACCGACGCAAGACGCAAAACTATCCTTTGCAGATTTGATGACGTAGTTATTTTTTCAACATTCTTGGTAAACTCGGTTGTCGAGTTGTTGACCTTTACGCCGGTAACTTCAGCAAACGGAGATATGCGCAGCGTCAGGGTTGATGCGGGCTTACCCGACACATTTTTCAGATTCAGGATCGCGTTTACTAAAACGCTTCGTGTCTTTTCGTCCTGAGGCAGCGTTACGTCAAGATCGTACTTTTGCACCTGCCATGTGGCAGAAATACGCCCTGCATCTTGGCCAAAGGACGTGAAGTAAAAAGTAAAAAGTAAAAAGGCAAAAATTATAAAGGTTTTCATTTCTGCGTCACTGTGTCGCTGAGGTTTTCGTGAACCAATTCGTGAATCTGTTTTAGCTTGACAAGCAATTTCTCCAATCGCGAAAGCGGCAGTTGATTTGGACCGTCGCTCGGAGCTTTCGCGGGATTGTCGTGGACCTCCATAAACACAGCGTCCACGCCGCAAGCAACGCCCGCTCGAGCAAAATCTTCGATGAATTCCGCTTGCCCGCCGGTTGCTTTCCCAAGCCCGCCCGGCAATTGTAGTGAATGGGTCACGTCAAAAACAACAGGCACGCCAAACGAACGCATGATCGGGAAAGAACGAAGATCGACAACGAGATTATTGTATCCAAAGCTGGCACCGCGTTCAGTGAGTAAGACTTTCTCGCAGCCGGCGGCCTGCAGCTTATCAACAATATTCTTCGCATCCCACGGAGCAAGAAACTGGCCTTTTTTGACATTGACTGCTTTGCCCGATTCGGCGGCGGCGACAAGAAGATCGGTCTGACGACAAAGGAACGCCGGTATCTGCAACATATCTGCGACCTGGGCGGTCTTTTCAACCTGCCACGGTTCGTGGACATCGGTGATCACGGGAACGCCGATCTCATCCTTGACCTGTGCGAGCACTTCCAGCCCAAACTCCATTCCCTCGCCGCGAAAACTCTCGATCGAACTGCGATTGGCCTTGTCGAATGACGATTTGTAAACAAAGTCAACGCCGACATGTTTACAAATATCGCCGATCTCCTGCGCCATAAAGAGAGCGTGTTGGGCGGACTCAACCACGCAAGGACCTAAAATAAAAGCCAACCGCCCGTCTCCAAACGTCACGCTGCCGACACTAAATGAAGTAATTTCACTCATTTACAAAGTTACTAACAGGATTTACAGGATAGTCAGGATAAGAAAATAATACAAATCCTGTTTATCCTGTCCATCCTGTTCTAATAAACCGTTAGTTCTCTTACTTACTCTCTCGTGACCTCTGCTCGTTCCGGCAACTCGATCTGCGTGTCACTCGACACGTCATGTTCAAGATTTTCGCTCCTTAAACGATTTGCCCAAGCCGCCTCAACAAACGAGACAAAAAGCGGATGAGCGGCAAGCGGTTTTGATTTGTATTCGGGATGGAACTGACATGCGACGAAATATGGATGGGTTTCGCGCGAAAGCTCGATCATCTCAACGAATTTTCCGTCGGGCGAAACGCCACTGAAAACGAGGCCTTCTTTTTCGAGGGCTTCACGATATTCCGGGTTGAACTCATAACGATGGCGATGACGCTCGCCGATCTCGGCCGCTCCATGATAGACCTGCTGTGCAAGCGAACCTTCCTTCAACGTGCACTGCCAATTGCCGAGACGCATCGTGCCGCCGTATTCATCTACATCGACCAAATCACGAAGCTTAAAGATGACCGGGAAAGGCGTCTCTTCGTTAAACTCCGTAGAATCCGCATCGCGCAATCCGCAAACATCCCGTGCAAATTCGATACATCCCGTTTGCATTCCGAGACAAATACCAAAGTAAGGCGTCCCCGATTTTCGGGCATATCTTATTGCCCGGATCATTCCGGCTATCCCGCGTTTGCCAAATCCTCCGGGCACTAGGATCGCATCAAAATCATGAAGCTCATTCTCGTAATCGTCCTTCATCAGATTTTCTGATTCGATCCAGTTTACGTTCACGCGCAAATTATTGGCGACGCCCGCGTGCGTCAGTGCCTCACGCAGCGATTTGTAAGAATCTTCGAGCTCAACATATTTGCCGACAATGGCAATTCGGACCGAGCCGCCCGACGGATTTTTGATCGTCGAGACCAGCTCACGCCAGTTTTTGAGATCTGCATTTGGGAATTGTTCTTCGAGATGAAGAGTATTGATGATCAGATCGTCAAGGCCTTGGTCGTGAAACGCCAGCGGTACTTCATAGATCGTATCGACATCGAGAGCTGAGATGACCGCATTTTCCTGCACATTACAAAAGAGCGCTATCTTCTTACGCAGATCGGCCGGCACCGGCCGGTCCGAACGGCAAAGCAAGATGTCGGGTGCAATACCTATCTCGCGCAGTTCGCGGACGCTGTGCTGAGTCGGTTTGGTCTTTAATTCACCCGCCGCCGCGATGAACGGAACAAGCGTCACGTGAACAAAAATCGCGTTGTTGCGGCCTTCTTCATTTCCCATCTGCCTGATCGCTTCCATAAACGGCAGCGATTCAATGTCGCCGACCGTGCCGCCGATCTCGACGATCAGAACGTCAGGTTCATGCATCTCAGCGACCTTTCGAACAGCCGCTTTTATCTCATCCGTGATGTGCGGAATTACATGGATCGTCTTGCCGAGATAATCTCCGCGTCGTTCCTTTTCATTAACCGAAAGATAA
>CAZUEI010000155.1:0-5661 GCA_964618985.1 uncultured Chloracidobacterium sp. | reverse complement strand
ACTTACGTGCGGGCTTCTGCATCGCGGGCGACACGCCCGTTCAATTCCAGATCCGCGTTTAGAATGGCCACCAGCGAGCTTTGAAGCGAAACCAAATACTATTCAATTGCTTAGTCACTTTTTTCGCGTATTCCGAATTTGCTTCTAGGCTTTCACCGCAACCGGAACTAGCGAACATATCGTAGCCACTCTCCTCACCTCTGTGGTAGGTCATCGGATAAGCATAGACAATATAGGTTTTACTTTGCTGGAATTTGAAAGCGCTGCATGGACCCAAATCGTCTGCAAATAGAGTAACTTTATCTTTCGGCGAGCCTTTCCATTTCTTAAGAACCGTAAATGTTAGTTGGCGTCTCTTAAATTGATCGTCCGTGCCGATCGAATTGATTGTGCCCTGGAAGACCATTTTGGCTTTTTTGAAATAGTATTCCCGAGAGTCAAGGCAAGTACATGCGGATGCCGTAATGGTTCCAAATAACAACAAGATGAAGAAGATGAGAAGCCTATTCATACTATTCGTCCCAATCGCCCTGGCCTTCGCGTTCGACTTGGTAGCCGGCTCCCTTGAGATGTATTTGGACCTCGCGGCCGTGTTCGTTGTCGCGGACTTCCAGAAGCATTTCGATCCCGACACGGCCAAGCGGAGCGAGCCACATTGCTCGGCGGTGAAAAACCTCGATGACGTTGGCTCCGCATTCAGCGACCGCGGCAAGGAGCCCGGCGAGCATTCCGGGACGATCGAGAACGAGCATCTTGAGCATAATGTAGCGTCCCTTACGGACGAGCACTTGTTCGAGGACGCGGGCGAGCAGGTTAGCGTCAATGTTGCCACCGGAAAGTATCGTGCAGACGACCTCATCCGGACTAAACTTGATCTTCTTAGCAAGCTGCGCCGCAAGTGCCGCTCCGCCTGCGCCTTCGACAACCAGGCGGTTGTTCTGTACGCAGAAGAATATCGCCCGTGCTATCTCTTCGTCGCTGACCTCAACGACTTCATCAACAAGGTCGCGAATCGCAGCAAACGTGATCTCGCTTGGGGCCTTGATCGCGATTCCGTCGGCTATAGTCTGTCCGACCTCAACCTTGACAGCATGGCCGACTTTGAGAGAAGGATTGACCCACGCGGCGTTCTCTGACTGAACCCCGATAATTCGAGCGTTTGGTTTTAGAGTTTTTACGGCAGTTGCAATACCTGAGATCAAGCCGCCACCGCCTATCGGAACAATCACGGTAGAAATATCCGGTAACGATTCAACGATCTCAAGTCCGATGGTTCCCTGTCCGGCAATGATCATCTCATCGTCAAACGCATGAACATATGTAAAGCCGTGTTTCTCCTGCAGTTCGCGTGAATGGGCGATCGCTTCGTCAAACGTCGCACCGTAGAGGACGACTTCGCCGCCGAAATTCTTGGTCGCCATTATCTTGGTCAGCGGTGCAGCTGCAGGGAGAACGATCGTAGATCGTATGTGATTCAGCGTCGCTGCGAGAGCAACACCTTGAGCATGATTCCCTGCCGACGCTGCGACCACGCCGCGTTTTTTCTCTTCTTCGCTTAGCTGCGAGATCTTGTTATATGCACCGCGGATCTTGAACGAACCTCCTCGCTGCAGGCATTCGGCCTTGAGATGCGCTTTTGCACCGATCTCACGCGAAAGACGTTCGTCAGCAATTATCGGAGTCGGAATAATTATGCCTTTGAGAAGGCGTCGGGCATCCTCAATGTCAGATAGTTTGACTGTCATAACAATGGCGGAATTATAGCAAAGATGTCCGAAATGAGATATATTGACATTGAATACAGGTGGAGGAACAAGATGGACGGTTTTGGCATTGGAGCAATTTTTCTGGCATTTCTGGGCATCGCCCTGCTCGTCGTTGCATATAAAACAATAAAGATCGTGCCGCAATCCAGCGTTCTGCTGATCGAACGGCTCGGACGTTTTCATCGCGTCGCGGCCAGCGGGCTGAATATCATCGTGCCGTTCTTCGAAGCGCCGCGAGCGGTCTATTGGTCCGGGACACGGCCGGGCACGACGTTCATCGATCTTCGCGAACAGTTTATCGATATGCCGCCGCAGCCCGTCATTACCCGAGACAACGTGACGATAAATGTCGATTCGGTAGTTTACTGGCAGATCACCGAGCCGGGTAAAGCCGTTTATGAAGTCGCCGATCTTGTTGGTGCCATCGTTCAGCTGACAATCACCGGAATGCGCTCAGTAATGGGTGAAATGGATCTCGACCACACTCTCTCGAACCGCGATCAGATAAACGGAAAGCTCAGATTGATCCTGGATGAGGCAACTGACAAATGGGGCGTGAAGGTCACCCGCGTTGACGTCAAGAACATCAATCCGCCCGAAGATGTCCGCATTACTATGGAAAAACAGATGACCGCCGAACGCAACCGCAGGGCATTGATCCTTCAGGCCGAAGGAGACAAGCAGGCGGCAATCACCCGTGCCGAGGGTGAAAAGCAAGCAGCCGTCACGCGTTCGGAAGGCAATAAACAGTCAGCCATTCTTGATGCAGAAGGTGCGTCGCAGGCAAGACTTGTGAACGCAACTGCCGAGGCCCAAGCCATCGCACAGATCGCAAGCGCGATCGGCGACCGTGGTAAAACAGCCCAGTATCTGATCACGTCGCGTTATGTCGATTCGATGCGCGATATGGCGAGGACACAGAACGCCAAGGTCATATTTATGCCGACGGAAACGTCTGCTGTGCTTTCGAGCGTTGGAGCATTTAAGGAAGTATTTTCGGAGGCTGGCGAATCGGCACCGGAATTGCCAAAGCCACGTTCACCAAGAGAACTAGATAAATAGTGAGGTTAAAACTATGTTGAAAGCTGCAATTATAATATCGATCCTGGCCGCTGTGACCGGTTTCGCCTTTCTCTGTCACGATTGTCCGCTGACTGGGCAGTTTGGTGTCGAGGCATCAACTAAATCGATCCTCGATTTCAAAGTGAGAGATATTGACGGAAAAGACGTGAAGTTAAAAAAATACAAAGGCAGCGTCCTGCTCGTCGTCAACACCGCGAGCAAATGCGGATATACTCCGCAGTATGAAGGGCTGCAGGCAACTTACGCAAAATACAAGGATAGGGGGTTTTCCGTTCTTGGGTTCCCGGCAAATAATTTTGGTTCTCAGGAACCCGGAACAGAAACTGAGATCAAGGAATTTTGCTCAACCAAATATAAAGTGACCTTTCCTATGTTTGCCAAAATCTCGGTCAAAGGCGACGATCAGGATCCGCTTTATAAATTTCTTACAAGCAAGGATACAAACCCCGATTTTGCCGGTGATATTAAATGGAATTTCAGTAAGTTTCTAGTTGACCGCAAAGGCAAGATCGTTGCCCGTTTTGAGCCAAAGGTAAAACCGGACAGCGAAGAGGTAAACGCAGCCATTGAAAAATATTTGGCCGCGAAATGAATTTTTTCGTTGAGTTATCTATCCACGGATTTAGCCTGAGGCCGCCTTCGTGGATATTTTATTATTTATGAGAGCCGTAAAGATCGTTTTTGTAGTTTTGATCATCATTGTGTTGGCTGGCGCCGGGTTTTCGTGTTGGATATTCAGCTCGGTCAAATCACCGCACCAACATGTCAAGGCAGATCAATTCATTCAAATTGAAAAAGGCTCAAATCCGAAACAGATTATCGCAAAACTGTCCGACGAAGGTGTCATTGCGAGCTATACAGCCACGCTTCTTTATCTGCGCTTTTTTGGCGACGCTGGCAATTTGCAGGCCGGCGAATACCAATTCCCTTCGCCAATAACGCCATTGCAAGTATTGAAAGAACTTGAAAAAGGCAAGACGCAAACGACTAAACTGACTATTCCCGAAGGGTATACACGCTTCGATATTGCGAAACGTATTGCCGAAAAATTTCCCCAGAATCCGCCTGCGGACGATAGAGCAATTTTGACATTGATGGATGATGTGTCGCTGATACGGGATATCGCGCCAAATGCTCAGAACCTTGAAGGCTATTTGTACCCGAGCACCTATGACTTTCCGAAACAAACTGATGCCAAAATAATCATCAAGACCTTGGTCGAGCAATTCAAAAAAATTTGGAAGCCCGAATGGTCAGAAGCGGCGCAGTCATTGGGTCGCACTCCGCATGAGATTGTCACCATCGCCTCTCTTATCGAAACGGAAACAGGCGTCGAGAGCGAGCGTCCAATTGTCGCGGGCGTCATCAACAATCGTTTAACTAGAAATATGGCGCTGGGAATTGATCAGACTAACGTCTATATCGCAAAAATGATGGGACGCTGGGACGGCACTATCAACCGCAGTGATCTTGACGTTAACTCACCGTACAACACGCGAATCAAAACCGGACTGCCGCCCGGCCCGATTTCCTCTGTTTCCGAAAGCGCGATCAAAGTCGCACTCTTTCCAGATACGAATAACTATCTATTCTACGTCCGCAATGTTGAGTTGAATGATGGCTCGCATTGGTTCTATTCATCCGCTGCCGAATTTGAGAAGGGCAAAGCTAAGTATCAGCAATGGTTGGAAAAGGAAAGACGAGAAAAGCGGGCAGAACAGAACAGCCAATGATAAAACTCCTCGTCCTCGATCTTGACGGAACAACCCTAAATTCAAGCGGCCAGATCACTGATGCAAATCGTGATGCTATTCGTGCAGCCGAAGCAAAAGGCGTGCTTGTTACCATCGCGACAGGCAGACGCTTTCGCGATGCTCAGCCTGTTGGTATGGATCTCGCGTTGAATGCCCCACTGATCACTCACAATGGGGCCTTGTTGAAATACTCGGATTCCGAAGAAACGGTCTCGTGTTCCCTGCTTTCGTCCGAAACGAGCCTTGAGATAGTGACCGTGGGCAAGGCATGCGGCGGCGACGCTCTGGTCAGCACTGATCCGCACGGACACGGCACGCTGCTTTATGACCGTGTTTCTGATAACAATTTACCGCTGAAAAAATATCTCAGATGGTCCGAGACGCTTCACGGTATTGAGATCGGCCGCAAAGGCGTTTCACATGTTCCAAAGTTAGAAAATATTCTTCATGAACACGAGATAGTTCATATTTCGTTTTCCGGCAGTTGTGATGCAATGAGTGCGATGTTGTCGGTGCTGGGTCGTGAATTGGGCAATTCTGTTATGATCCTGCCGACCATTTACCCACGCCTCGATTTCACTTTGATCGACATCCTACCGGCTGACGTTTCCAAAGGACATGGCGTCGCTACATTGGCAGAATTACATAACTTTTTACCGGAAAATGTTATGGCAATAGGCGATAATTTTAACGATCTTGAGATGCTTGAGTATGCCGGAACTGCCGTTGTAATGGGAAACGCTGACCAGCGGTTGCTTGAGAGGCCGGAATTTTATACAACTTTATGTAATGACGATAGCGGCGTGGCTGCGGCTATCGAACGTTTTATCTTGAAGCAGGAGAATATTTAGTGGGAAATAGAATTGCAGTTTTAGAAACAAACAAGGGGACGATCAAATTTGAACTTTTAGAGCAGGACGCGCCGAAAACGACTGAGAATTTTCGGCTTCTTGCCGGCAAAAATTATTACGACGGCGTTATTTTTCACCGCGTGATACCTAATTTTATGATCCAGGGCGGCGATCCGCTTGGTGAAGGCTACGGTGGTGAATCGGCTT
>CAZUEI010000154.1:0-5676 GCA_964618985.1 uncultured Chloracidobacterium sp. | reverse complement strand
ACCATACAGCTTTCGGATCTGACCCATGATAATCTGACGCCAAACCCCCGATACTACGAGATCGACCGCATTGTAACCGAGCTGCACGGCCTAAACCGCAATATTCAGATAAAGGGTCTCGATGAACTGCAGCTAACGATCCAAGACACATTCATCGAGTTTTGCAATACGAGTTTTCAGATCCATCTTCAGGTCGGCGCAAAAGATTTCGTCAGATATTACAATTGGGCACAAGCGATCTCAGCGCCTGTATTAGCCTCGGCCGTCAACTCACCTATCCTTTTGAATCATCGTCTGTGGCACGAAACGCGGCTTGCTTTGTTCCAGCACGCAGTTGATACGCGGTCTCTCGTCCACAAAGAGAGAAATCAGCCGCCGCGAGTCAGTTTTGGCGATCGTTGGGTAGATAATTCGATCATCGAGGTGCTTCACGAAGACGCAATTCGTTTCCGCATCCTGCTGACACAGGCAGTCGAGGAAAACTCACTCGAAGTGCTGGCAAATGGAGGTATCCCTCAGCTTGCTGCATGGCGTCTTCACAACGGCACGATCTGGCGCTGGAACCGGCCGTGTTACGGAATACTCGGCGGCGTTCCTGGACTGCGGATCGAAGCGCGTTATCTTCCGGCCGGCCCATCGGTGGTGGACGAAATGGCGAACACTGCATTTTTTCTCGGCTTGATGACCGAGCTTCCGGAAGAATTCGGCGACGTCACAAAATACGTATCTTTCGACGACGCAAAGAACAATTTCTTCAATGTCGCTCGATACGGATTGAGCGGACAGATCCGCGGACTTGACGGTAAGAGCCGCCGGGTCGGTAAGCTTATCGAGGAAGAACTCATCCCGTGTGCAAAACGCGGGCTGGAACGTGCCGGGATAGATGAAGACGATATTGAAAGGCTGTTGGGGGTTATTGAAACAAGAGTTAAAAGTGAAAAAACAGGAGCAGGATGGATGATCAATTCTATAGCCGCAATGGATAAACGTGCCAAGCCGAATGTTAAGCTCCGCTCGCTTACGGCGGCGATGAAATCTCATCAGGAGAGCGGCGAGCCTCTGCATGAATGGCCATTGGCCGAGATACCCGAAAGATCGGAATGGATCGACAACTACAAGACCGTTGAACAGTTCATGGCGGTCGATCTGTTCACCGTGCGTCCGGAAGATGTTTTGGATCTTGCGGCGAGCCTGATGCATTGGCGGCACGTTCGGCACGTTCCCGTCGAGGACAACTCCGGACATTTGATCGGCATCGTTTCGCACCGCGATCTGATCGAGCTTTTGGCTTCGGGAAAATTTGCAATGTCCGCAACCGTGATCATCCGCGACATAATGAAGACCGATCTCATAACCGTCACTCCCGAAACACCGACGCTCAATGCGCTTAAGGTGATGCGCGAGCGTGATATTGGTTGTCTGCCGGTCGTGAAAGACGGCAGGCTTGTCGGCATAATTACGGCATACGATTTTCTGACCGTGTCGGCGAAACTTTTTGAGGAGAAACTAAGCAAAGTAGTACAGGAAAAAAGCGCCGAAACAGGAGGTAAGCAATGAAAGCAGCTAAAAGACAACACGAATGGAAAAAATTTCTGCAATTCTTCAGTGAGCAAAACGCCGGTCGGCCGACGCGGCTCGGTGTATTTGAACGCAGCAGCGATGTCGTCAACGACTATTGGCTCGAAAACGGTTTGCCGCTTGTGGGTATTGACATTGATACGAAAAAGGATCTGCCGTCGGTTCAGATCACCGTCGGCAGTTTTACTCATGAGGTAAACGACGCAGTAAAACTACAATTTAATTTCAGCCTGGCCGGCGACGAAGATGGTGCCGACATTTCCTGTGCCAACGGCCAAACGACGATCTTGCGTTTTGAGAACAAAGCGGCATGACAGTGGCCAGCCAAAATAAATTCCCACTCGAACACGAACATTCGCCAGAAGCTATTCGTTTAAGGCTTGCAAAAGGCTCGAGGCATAATTATCTGCGTGATTTTGTTTATGGCGGAATTGACGGTTCGGTTACGACTTTCGCTGTTGTCTCCGGCGCGATGGGGGCAGATCTTTCGACGCGGGTTGTGCTCATTCTCGGAGCGGCAAACCTGATCGCCGACGGTTTTTCAATGGCGGTCTCAAATTTCCTTGGCACACGCGCCGATCGCGATGATCACACCCGCCTGAAGGTCCTCGAAAACCGGCATATAGATATCGACCCTGACGGTGAGCGCGAGGAAATTCGCCAGATCTACGCGGCAAAAGGTTTTGCAGACTCGGAGCTTGAAAGAGTTGTCGAGCTTGTTACAAGCGACCGTGAAAGGTGGTTGACAACGATGCTCATGGAGGAGTACGGTTTGCCACGTGAGATCCGATCGGCGTGGGTAGCCGGAGAAATGACGTTTGCGGCATTCATAGTGTGCGGGTTGATACCGCTTCTGCCTTTTATTTTTGGCACGTCTGAGTCGTTTTTTCTTTCTATGGCACTGACCGGAGCAATTTTCTTTCTTATCGGCTCGATAAAGAGCCGCTGGTCAACCACTTCGTTGCTCAATTCCGGCATAACAACATTTTTGGTCGGGTCTGTAGCTGCCGCTCTCGCATTTCTGACGGGCAAACTCTTAAAAAATATTGGTGCTGGCTGAAGCAAAAGAGAGGTCGGAACTTGTAACAGTGATACTTCGCTGGTTGTTTCTAGTGCTTGTTATTGCAGCAGCATCACTGGCGGCGATCTTAGTCTTCGAATCTGCAGTATTGAGGCTGACGATCATCATTGCCGCCGTGTGTCTTGCGTTGTGGCTCAGCGAGGCCGTGCCGCCGTTTGTTCCTACATTTTTACTTTGCGCTCTGATCCCGTTACTGCTCGGCCCTTTCGACAAAAAGTTTAGCTTGCCGAGTGTTTTGAGCTGGGCGATGGATCCGGTCTTGGCGCTCTTCTTTGGCGGTTTTGTACTCGGCGTAGCCGCTGAAACCTACGATTTTGACAAGCGTCTTGCAAATATTGCTCTTCGATCGGCCGGAAACTCCTATTTAAAATTCCTGCTGCTTATTATTTTGCTGACGGCATTTCTTTCAATGTGGATGTCGAATATTGCCGCTGCCGTGTTGATGCTGGCTTGTGTAAGTCCTGTTTTGCACAACTTTGAGATTGATAATATTTTACGTCGAAGCCTGCTCGTCGGCGTTGCTCTTGGAGCCAACATAGGCGGCATTTCCACTCCGGTCGGAACGGGCCCGAACGCAATTGCGATCGCCGCGATCTCAGAGACCACTCATGTTTCGTTTATGGCCTGGATGAGTTTCGCAGTGCCGCTTTCTCTTGGAATGCTTGCCGTTGGCATCACGTTGCTCTGGTTTCGTGTTCGATCCAAAAAGGAAGAATGGACACACATAACCCTGCCGCCGAACACTGAATCTCGCAACAGCAAAGTTTCAGGCACTCGCAAACAGGCATTCTTTTTTATTCTTTTATTTGCCGGAACTATACTTCTGTGGTTATCCGAGCCTTGGCACGGTGTTTCTCCGGGCATCGTATCATTGGGAGCGGCAAGCGTAATATTCATGACGGGTCTTCTCAAAAAGAAAGACCTGCTGCGAGTTGACTGGTCAACGCTTTTGCTAATTGCCGGCGGCATCACCCTCGGCAAACTTTTAGAACAGTCGGGCCTCGTCAAAATGATCGCGGCAAACGTCGCTTGGAATGAATTGAACGCGACGCTGGCTCTGTTCCTTTTGTGTTTGGCAAGCGCAACTCTCTCGGCTCTGATGAGCAACACGGCAACTGTCGTTATGCTGATCCCGCTTGCCGACGCGTTAATTCCAGGACCATCGACCGCGATCCTTATAGCCATTGCTGCATCATTCGGAATGCCATTTGTTATAAGCACACCGCCCAACGCGATGGCCTTTGGTCAAGGAGGCGTAAAGTTTGGCGATTTGTTTTGGCCGGGAATTATCATAATGATCCTCGGCTGCGGCTTGATAAGCGTAACTGGAAAACAAATATTGAATTTCGCTGGGATGCCTTAAATACCCTTCAACGATCTGCACAGAAAACAAGGGGTGCCAGCCGTCATCAATAACGACCGGCACCCACTTACACGAACGAGATAATCTCTCCATTGACCATGCGGGGAGAAACTCGCCGAGAACGGAACAGCGGTCCGACACCGCCGCTCCACGTAAGAGAAACGCAATGTCTGTGCCAAAGACTGTGTCACAAAACACGGGATATCAAGAGTGAAAACGAGAAATCTATTTGCGACCAGGTGCGAAGTTTTTCGCGGTAAAGAAAAAAACGTCGCGTTTTTTTGCGCCGGAATAGCCTTTTGAATTATGCAAACACCTGTATTTATAGTATCTTTCTGTTGATTCTCCGAGGTATGTTATTTGCGTTTGTAATGGGCGGCATATAGACCACCAGCCATTACATATGAGACGACTAAATGATCTAAGTATTCAGGACAAGTGTCATGAGTGCGGCCTGCGCCGCAAGGGTTTCTTTTGCCATCTTCCGGCAAAGGATCTTGAGAATTTTGAACCTATTAAAGTCACCAGGGCTTATCCGAAGGGTACAACGCTGTTCTTCGAGGGCCAGCCAGCCGAAGGAGTTTATATGCTCTGCCAGGGCAAGGTAAAACTCTCGACATGCTCGCAAGAAGGCAAGATAATTATCCTCGAGATCGCCGGAGCGGGCGACATTCTAGGCTTAAGTGCAGCCGTCAACGGAACCGACCATGAGACGACAGCTGAAGTTTTGGAATCATGCCAGGTAAATTACGTCGAAACTTCAGATTTTTTGCAATTCCTGCAAAGCCGGCCAGAGGCCTGTCTCAATGCTGTGCGCCAATTAAGTCGTAACTATCAAACTGCTTATCGCCAAGTACGCGCTCTCGGGCTATCGGATTCAGTAGCCGAGAAACTTGCCAAATTGTTTCTAAGCTGGAGCCACAACGGCAACGGCAACGGCAATGGCAGCCATGGCCCCATCAAGATCAAAAATTCTTTTACTCACGCAGAAATGGCCGAAATGATCGGAACATCGCGTGAAACCGTCACGCGGGCGCTAAAGTATTTCCGCGATAACGAACTGATAACAGTCGAGGATTCGCATTTCATAATCCATGACAGGCGACTGCTTAAAACCGCCGGCGGCTGAACAATTTTCGAATTGTTCAAGTAACTTTGAAATTGTGACGTTGCTCACATACGCAGGGTTGAAACTCTCATAAGATAGAACCGCGAATAGAGTTTCCTCAACTATTCGTCTCATTAAGGAGGCAAATATCATGGCTATAACAAACAAAATAAAATTAGCTCTATTTGCAATTTTTGCGTTGATTTTTTTAGGGTGGGCGATCTCAGGAACGGTAGCAAAAGCGCTCGGCGACTCAGTCGATCCTGAATATGTCCCGCCCGCGCTCATTGCAAATGCTGGCCCGGATGATTACGTTGGCAGTGACTCCTGTAAGGAATGCCACGAGGACGCGTTTAAGAACTTTACGGGCACCAAGCACGCCAAGTTAAAAGACGTAGCCAGTTGGAAAGACAAAGTTCAGGGTTGCGAATCGTGCCACGGCCCGGGCAAGAAGCATCTTGAAGATGCTACGAATCCGAACGCCATCATTTCGTTCAAGAAAAAGGATTCAAAATTCATATCCGAATCATGCCTTACGTGTCACGC
>CAZUEI010000153.1:0-5692 GCA_964618985.1 uncultured Chloracidobacterium sp. | reverse complement strand
CGCCTGACACCGAAGCATAACTCCGGCTGTCGTCATACGTCTGCGGCGGCGTCGGCAGCGGCGAAGGAGCTCCGGAAACAAAGAATCTCCACTCGCTGGTTAAATTCGGCGACGGTAACGGCGTCACTCCCGCTGCGAACTGGGCGATCTTCGCTGCATCCTGTGATGAGACCATACCGTTGCCGGTTACATCCGCCGCAAACCTCTGGTTCTGGCTTACGAAGGCCGGTGATGCTACAACGCCCTGTGCGACTCTCGCCGCATCGTTTGACGTGATCGCGCTACTAGGTCCGGCAGGCTTTGTCGGTTTGATCGTGTATGATCCTGCTCCGAAGCCCGTCAGCGTGTATGTCCCCGGCGTTCCGGTAATGAACGGGCCGACTGGAGGCGATCCAGCGGTGCTGGCGAGCGACACGTTCTTCACAAATCGCGGCGGCGCTGGATTGCCGATCGCGTTTCCGTAGGTAATGGTACCTGAGATCGTGGTTCCAACGTTGGTCGTAATATGGATAGCCCATCCGCCTTTCACGCTTCCCGTATCGCCATTCAGACTGTCATCACGAATGTAGAGTAACCAAGAACCGTTCGGATCGGTGCCATTAAACACCGATAATGCTGAGCCGCCTCCGGGAGCAGGAGCCGGAGCAGGAAATATGTCGGTGGTAGTATCAAAGTTGGTCGGCTTAAAAGTACCACTAACCATCTGGGAAGAACTCGGCAATTCGTCTGCTGCATCGTCATCAAGAGTGATATTCACTCCAACCAGATCAGAATCTCCTCCCGCGTCGGACATAATGAGAGCGGTCTGCCCTCCCGGTCCCACTAACAAAATGTCCAGGTCCCCCGGATTGGTGTGGTTGATGTTTATGAGGTCGACGGTGACGTTGATAATGGTTCCCGTCAGATGGGGCATTGAAACCCCCGTAAACCCCGACGCCACTACGTTCGACGGATAGGGTGTGCTTGCCCCGTTATCGTTACCGCTGATCGGTACCGAATTTGAAAAAGTGGACGTTGTTCCTGTCGGAGTCGCCGTTGCGGTCGGCGAGTCTGTCGGTGTTGAAGTTGGCGTGCTCGTGGTCGTAGCTGTTGCGGTTGGCGTCGGAGTATTCAGAAGCGGCTGCCAATCCGAACTTCCGTCAACGGCCGGATCATTCGATAAACGCAGCGGATCTGTTCCATCGGCATCCATCGAATATATTTCGTAGTCTCCGTCGCGATTGGTCGTAAAGGTGATCTTTGTTCCGTCAGGCGACCAGGTCGCCAATCCATCCTCCGCCGCTAAATTTGTAACCCTGTTCACGCTGCCGCCGTTGGCAGGAATCGTGTATATCTCGTAATTGCCGTCACGGTTACTGTGAAACACTATCCTTGATCCATCCGACGACCAATCTGGATTCACATCTTCAGCTGCAGAAGCAATCAGCGGCATTTGGTTCGAGCCATCGGCGTTCATCAAATAAATATCCGGATTGCCATCGCGCTCGCTCATAAAGACGATCTTGGCCCCATTTGGTGACCACCGGGGTTGGGCGTCGTTAGCGTCCGCATTTGTGAGTCTGATCTGATTGCTTCCATTAGCATCCATAACATAAATATCAGGATTCAGATCCGCTCTGATACTGCGATAGACGATCTTTGTGCCGTCCGGCGACCATGCTGGAGCGCCGTCAAAGCCGTTGAAAGTCAACCGTGTTTGCCCGCTTCCGTCGTGATTCATCACGTAGATGGCCGAGAGTCCGCCGCCATCGCGTTCACTGCGGAAAACGATCTTTGTGCCGTCCGGCGACCATTGCGGCTGAAGATCAACTGCGGAATTGACAGTCAGGCGTGTTAGATTTGAACCGTCAGAATTCATGGTGTAAATATCGCCATTTACATCGTCTCGATATGAATTGAAGACAATTTTGCCATTGCCCTCCGAAAACACACCGGACTGCCAGTCGCTTTGGGAATCGGTACCGGCAACATTGGTCAGACGCTGAAGCGTAGAGCCGTCGGCATTCATTGTGTATATCTCATAATTGCCGTCGCGTTGGGTCGAAAAGGATATCTTTGCACCATCCGGCGACCACACCGGTTGAGCATCACCACCTACGGAATTGGTCAGGCGTGTCTGATTTGCTCCGGTTGCGCCCATTGAATAAATTTCAAGGTCGCCATCGCGCAAACTCGCGAAAACGATCTGCCCGCTGTTCGGTGACCAATCCGGATGGACGTCATCGCCCGGAGCGTTAGTCAATTGTGTCTCATTTGTGCCATCTGCATTCATTGTCCATATATCCGCTTCCGCTCCCACCGCATCGGTGCGGATAAAGGCGATCAACCCCCCACTGGGCGACCAACGCGGCATCGAGTCGATATTCGCGTGAGTTGTCAGACGAGCCTCGTTTGTGCCGTCGTCGTTCATAACGTAAATATCGGCATTGCCGTTTCTCGCGCTGCGAAAAACGATCTTCGAACCATCGGGCGACCAAGCCGGTTGTGAGTCAAAGAACGCGTTATTGGTCAGGCGTGCTGGGGCCGAACCATCGGCATTCATGATATAGATCTCACGGTTGCCGTCTCGGTTGGTCGAAAAAACTATCCTGGAACCGTCGGGCGACCACTGAGGTTCAAAATCCTGAAACGTGTTGGTTGTCAATCTGCTCAGGCCTGAGCCGCTCGGCTCCATTGTGTATATCTCAAAGTTCGAGTCGTCACGATCACTGACAAAGACGATCTTTGCGTTTCTCGGAGGAGGAGGCGTTGGGCGCCAGTCGGTCACCGCATCCGCGGCTGAGTTGGACGTAAGCCGCACCACTCCGGTGCCATCCTGATTCATTAGATAGATCTCATCAGTTGCGGCATCGCGTCTGCTTTGAAATGCGATCTTACTTCCGTCCGGAGACCATGCGTTGAATCTGTCAAGGACCGCGTTATTTGTCAGGGTGATCAAATTGTTGCCGTCAATTCCAACCGTAGCTACTTCGAATGTGGTGACGCCGGCTGATCGCAAAAGCATCGCCACCTTGCTGCCATCCGGTGAAATGTCATTTGGTTGGAATAATTGTGGCGGGACTGCATTTGTTAGGGGCTGCCGATTGCTGCCGTCTGCATTCATTACAAACACGTTGTAGTCACTAGGTGTAGTTTGTGCCCCGAAAACGATCTTGCTGCCGTCAGGGGTCCATGACGGATCATCATCGTCCTGCGGATTGGTCGCAGTAAGATTTACCGGATTCGAGCCGTCTGCATCCATCGTAAAAATGTCACAGATAAAGCTCGTATCGCAGCGTCCAAAAGCGATCTTGCTGCCGTCAGGAGACCAACTTGCAAAATGCTCGATCATCGTACTGCTCGAAAGCTGCATTTTATTAGTTCCGTCGGCATTCATGACCCAGATCCTCTCAGCAACATTGGGCTGCCCGTTTGAAAAGAGGATCTTTTGACCATTCGGTGACCATGAGTAGGGAGCGCTGTATCCGGCCGCATCGGAAAGGAGCGTCTGTCCACTCCCGTCGGCGTTCATTGACCAAATTTGATTGTTTGAAGAGTTAATATTCCTACTAAACAGTATCTTCTGTCCGTCAGGCGACCATAATGCATTGTTCTCATTCTCAGTCGAAGTTGTCAGCCGCTGTTGATTGCTCCCGTCAACACTCATCTTATAAACCTCAGAATTTCCATCGCGGCTTGAGAGGAAAAGAATAGGCTGATCAGCCCCCGAAGGCGTTGGAGTTGACGTCGGCGTGCTTGTCGGTGTATTTGTTGGGGTGTTCGTCGGAGTATCGGTAGCAGTGTTTGTGGGTGTAGGAGTGTTTGTTGATGTACTCGTCGGCGTGATTGAAGTTCCTACGATTTGAAACATCTGGTCTGGATCGGAAGGGAAAAGACCACAAGTCGCTCCCCTCCTGGCCCAAACACCACATGCCGGAATGTTCCATCCACCCAAAGGATTACGCCAGACTGCTGCCGAGTTCGACGTTACCGTCCTATTACTCCACCACCATTGGTATGGCCCTGGCGGATTAGAAAACATATTTGCCTGCACGGATAGCCAGTATTTTCCCGGACCAAGCGTAACACTCGGGGAAATTGTTAGTATCATTGTGCTAGGAAAGTCAGGATTCCTCGTATAGGACACACCATTCAAGTATACGATCTGCGAGCCCGGGAAATTCGCTTGATCTTGCAAAAATCTCACATTAAAATAATCGACATCGTTACCATTGAAGTAAACGGTAACACTCTCTACTACAACCTGCTGAATCGTCCACATCTGTCCTGCGGGCACTGTGAAATCATCCGCTGCTTCACTGGTTTTAGTCTCTGCGGGATTAAAAACGCTCCATACTTGAGAAGTAACATAGGAAGTTTCCCCTGCGTAATTGTTAAGTTGGTCATAGAGAACCGGACACGGTGACGCCCCACCGCCTTCGTTGAATATCGATGCGATCTCAGAATCAGAGAGCGCCCGGTTATAGATCTGAACCTCGTCAACCTGCCCTTTCAGATACCTGGTGTCCCCCAGAGTTCCGGGAACCCGCCCTACATACAGGTTAGTAGAAGCAGAAGTATTAATGCTAAGAGTTCCCGTCATAACGGGGGCACCATTTACATAGAGCGTTACAAAATTTCCAACATTCTTGGCGGCTATGTGATACCAGCACCCCGGCTGCAGCGGCGGTCCCGTGATGGAAGCACCCCACTGAGAAAAATAGGGGTTTCCGCTCGACAGAGCACCCAACGCGTAGGCAGCGCCAAAGACTCCGAAAGTTCCGTAACCGACAAAGAAGGCTTCGGAAGAAACGAATGAATTGACGTTGACCCAGGCAGCAACGGTTCGAGAATTACTTCCAGTGGGCAAACCAGTAGAGGGCGCGCTCATAAATTGGTTTGGTCCATTAAATTTGAACGCCTGACCGAGACCGGGTTTGCTGTTCGAAAATGTTGCTCCGCCTTGCATCGTCCCATCATTGTTGCCGACAACATCATTGGCATTACCTTCGGCCTGATACCAGGCTATAAGGCCGGTTGGTGGGGACATGCGGCCAACTGTCGAAGTTCCTGACGAAATGGGAGCGGAATATTCTTCGCTTTTCGATTTTGACCAACCGATCGCATCAGGACTCGTCGTCGATGCAACGCCGAAGAAATCGTTAACCGATTCAACAAACGACAAGCCTGCCGCGTTGGTACCTGCGGCGGCGATGGTCAGGATCGCGGCTCCAAACAGCAATAAGAAACCTCCAACAATGGTACGCGGCATAGTCTATTCTCCTGTGTTTCTGTAATAACACAATTCACGCTCTGCAGAAGAACCTTTGGATCAACTTAAAAGGCAAGAAAGATTGGTCTGAAACGTAAATTACCGATCATCGTACTTCAAAAGCCCTCTCATTGCAAGCGAAAAATGTCCGGCGGCGGCTTGCCCCACTGCAATGGAGCTAAGCCCTATCAGCAATGCGTTGCATGAATAATATGCTGAACATATTGTGCAATTTTTCGTATAATGGGCTGTGATCTGTATTTTTCTTACGGATCGGGTTATTTGAAAAGTTGGTTCTTTTGGTTTTGGAACTTTTGGCTATAAAAACGCTGGGACAGTTGGGACACTTGGGACACGTGGGACAGCCGGGACACGTGGGACACTTTGGACAGTTGGGACAGTTGGGACACGGGGACAGCATTTCAGCATGGATCTACGGCC
>CAZUEI010000152.1:0-5700 GCA_964618985.1 uncultured Chloracidobacterium sp. | reverse complement strand
GCGATCAATTACCGTTCTCTCGACCGCAATTATTGGACTTAACTGCATTCTCAAACCGACCTTCATTTTATAGAATTCGTTGGACCTGTAAGAATGGTTGTTTAACTGCGGAAGCGAGCAGAGGTTTGAGCCGGTTAGGTATGCCAGACGACATACAAATCTCCTTAGTTTGAAGAATAATATTGTAGATAGAAGCCGTGTGACAACCGAAGGCCGATTTTATACAAAAGGAGCTATTTTTATGTCAGATTCTAAATTAAAACAACAAAACTATACACAGTCCAGCGATCTTTTTAATAAATTCCTATTCTTTGTCGCAGGCGGGGCGATAGGGGCGGGTTTGACGCTATTATTTGCACCGAAATCCGGAGCCGAGTTCCGGCAAGATATCGCGGACGTTACAAAAAAAGGATATGACGAGACTTTGGAATATGCACATTCGATAAAAGACCAATCGGTCTCGATTTATAACACTCTCAAAGAAAAGACTGAAAATGTCTATGATCTCGCCGCCTCCAAATGGCTGAGTGCAGAAAATGTGGGGAAAGATCTGCCTCGATCAATTGAGAGCAAATTAAAGGACGAATTGCCGCAAAAAAAGAATGTGAACAGGCGCTCATCAAACATTGTTTAGTTTAATAGCTGCTTTTCTCATCGGGAGGTAAGAACTTTTCCCACATAATTCGGGGGAGCCGGGATCGGAGCAGGAATCGGCGCTGGTGCAGGAGCGGGAACTGTTATCCTGCAAGGGCGTGATAACCTTGAGCTTGCCGACGGCACGCAATTCAAAATAACGGCGATGACTCCGGCAATTGTTGCTGCGAGATAACTTAAGGAGTCGGAAAATGAACAAGCCAAATTTTGTCATCAACACTGCAATTTTAATTGCCGCCGTTCTCGTGTCAGCGGCAAGCGTTCCGGCGCAGAAGGCGGATAAGAAAACGGCTACCGGAACGCCCGTCTTATGGACGAGAACGGATGTTGCGCAGCAGGACACCTTTCTTGGCCCGGGCGGTAAGGAAATGGAACCTGATCTGAGCAGCATAACTTTTGTAAGCGACGAAAAGGGTGGCTTTTCGACAAAATATAAGATCAAAGACGGCAGCGGTAAAACATGGATCGCAAAGGTCGGCCCAGAAGCTCAATCTGAGACCGCCGCCGTCCGGCTTCTTTCGGCTCTCGGCTACAAGACCGAGATCGTCTATCTCGTTCCGAAACTCACGATTCCGGGCAAAGGCGAACTCACAAACGTCCGGCTCGAAGCTCGGCCTAAAGGTGTAAAACGTCTCGAATCATGGTCGTGGAAGGACAATCCGTTCATGGGCAAACGTGAATTCCAGGGCCTCAAGATAATGATGTCCTTTCTCAACAACTGGGACATGAAACAGGCGAACAACGTCATAATCAAAAAAGGCGGCGAGCTTCAATACGCCATCAGCGATCTTGGCGTCAGTTTTGGCAAGACAGGAAGTAACGGTTTGCCGCTGTTTTGGCGCATAGGACGCAGCCGAAATGAGCCAACGGATTATGCCGAGTCCGATTTTGTAAAAGGCGTCGAGAACGGCAAGATCCAGTTTGCTTTTAACGGCAAGAATGACGGCTCGCTTCGAGGCATTACGAAGCAGGACGGCCGTTGGCTCGTTGACCTGCTCAAGCAGCTTACCGATCAGCAGATCGAGAACATGTTCCGAGCAGCAAACTACTCTGACGCCGATGTGGCTTTGCTTTCGCAGAGCGTCAAGAACCGCATCCGAGCGCTCGATCTGGCAACCAGGTAAATAGCCGTGTTGCAATCTACGCCTGAGCAACAATGGTCAAAGACCAAGAACTCGGCTGACATATTTCAGTAATTCGTCATTTCCGCTTTAGAGCGTTCCACATCCGCCTGGAACGCCGTAAACTACTCATTACATTGAGGTTAAGTACTATATTTTGCCTCCGTTCCACGATTTTTGAAAAAATGTAAGACATTGTTCCGTAAATCGGGCAATTCTTGTAAATAGACAGGTTACGGCGTTCCAAGCTTTCGCTGACGGCCGATCTTTGCTGGAACGCTGTCCCAGTGTCCCAACTGTCCCACGTGTCCCGCGTGTCCCAAGTGTCCCAGCGTTTTTTTCAAAGATCCAAACACTCTCATATCTCATTTCTCACTTCTTAGATGAAGTGTCCGCATCAACCTAGCGCATTTTGAAGTAAATTGAAATACCAACTTTCTCGATATGACGTGGTTTTCCGAATATGACTTAACTTTCCGAATACGACGTGGTTTTCCGGCTAGTGCGGACGGCACGCCTGACACCATTGTAAACTAGAGATTTCTGATTTTGTTTGACGATCTTTAATGGTAGCGAGCATGATATTGCGCTAGAATCAAAGAAAATACAACGATACTTCATCACGATCGCTTTATTTAAATCCCGTCAACTTTTCTGTTTGGAAAATTTTTTATGAAAAAGAGTAGGATTTTGCTTCTGTTTCTCATGGTCGGCATTGCAGCCGCCTCAACGTGGTTTATCGCCTCCAATGACCTGATCGGAAAGTTTTTTAACGAAGACGATCCTGATCGGCCGCCGACCAGCGTCAAGATCGATCACGAGGAGTATCTGCGTCTCCTGATCGAACATATGGATCTGCTGCGCGGCTTTGACACGGCGGATCAGCATTCGCGAACTAATGCGATCCTGGAAATGGAGCAAAGCGAGCGAACTCTAGCAAGGCAGCGTCGTGAGGCAAATCAGCCGGAAGATGGCTCGTGGGTTCCATTGGGACCGGCTCCGATTCCGATAAACGGAGCCACGTCTAACAGCGGCCGTGTATCGGCCATCGCTGTGCATCCTACAAATCCCGATATCGCGTATGTTGGAACCGCGTCGGGCGGTTTGTATCGGACATTAAACGGCGGGGCGATCTGGACGCCGTTGATGGACAGCGCTCTGACCACCGCTATCGGCGCGGTCGCGATCTCGCCGTCCGATCCGACGACGGTCTTTGTCGGCACGGGCGAGTCGACGCTTTGCGGCGGCGGGTGTTTTATCGGTGTCGGGCTTTACCGCATAACGAATGCAGACACGACGCCTGTTCTGTCGGACGCGCTAAATAAGAATATATCAAACGCGGACGTTTTTACGGGGCGTGCGATCAGCGAAGTTCTCGTCCATCCAACCGACCCCAATATCCTTTTCATCGGGACTTCATCCGGCGTAGCAGGCATCGGCGGGAGCGTTACGGGCGCAACATTGCCTGCACGGGGTGTTTACAGAACGACCAATGCCATGAGCGCGAGTCCGACGTTTACGAGATTAGATGTAGCGGGCATTTCCGAACGTTCGGTCACCGATCTTGCCATGGAGCCGGATAATCCTAACAGGATCTATGTCGGTGTCCTTGGTGTCGGCGCGAATGATGGCGGAGTTTACTTGACCTCGAATGCTCTTGACGCGGCCCCGACCTTTACTCAGGCACTTTCGACTTCTCTGACGGGGAATCCGTCTCGTGTCGAACTTGCAGCTGCGCGCGTGGCGGGCGTAACGACGGTTTACGCGGCTTCTGGCGAGGGAACCGGAACGATCTATAAATCGATTGATGCGGCTCCGTTCACACTAGTCCTAGACAATAACTTTTGCAACCCACAATGTTTTTACGACATAGCAATTGCGGTCGATCCGACCAATGCACAAAGGGTTTTCCTGGGCGGCTCGCCAAGCCTGGTATTTGGCCGCTCTACAAATGGCGGAGCGAGCTTTGCCAGCAGTGCGAGCAATCTTCATGTTGACACTCAGGCGATCGCCGTTGCACCGTCGAACCCAAATGTTGTTTATTTTGGCAGCGACGGCGGGATCTGGAGAACCACAAATGTCAGTGCGACGCCGATCACCTGGACGACCCTGAACAATACGACATTCAGTGCAACTCAGTTTATGGGCATTTCCGTTCATCCGACTGACCGAAACTATTCTCTCGGCGGTACGCAGGACAACGGTACCCAGTTTCTTGCTCCTGACGGACTTGAGTGGATCCGCTCGGACGGCGGCGACGGCGGTTTCTCGGTAATCGATCAGGACTCGCCGGATACGACGAATGTTGTTGCCTATCACACCTATTATAATCAAACGAATACGCAGATCGGGTTTGAACGCGCGACCAGCACCGTTCCGCCAGGCGACCCGATCTGGAAAGGCTTTCTCGGGTGCGGCGGGTCGGCAAATGGCATTGCCTGTGCCGACCCGGTTCTCTTTTATGCGCCAATGGTCGGCGGGCCCACCGTTCCCGAAAGCTTTGGCAACACCCTCTACTTCGGCACCAACAAACTGTATCGGTCGGTAGATCAGGGCAGCACTATGGTCAGCGTTGGGTCTGCGGGCGTTTCGGCGCGTATAAGCGCTATTGCCATCGCTCCGCAGAATGACAATATTCGATTGGTCGGAACGAGCGGCGGAGCCGTTTTTCTCCAAACCGCTCCCGGTGCTACTACGCTGACGAATGTAACAGGCCCGATCCCGGCGAGATATGTGGGACGAACCGCGATTGATCCGACCGATGCCAACAAAGCGTATGTCGCCCTGAACGGGTTTGGCCTGAGTAGCGGCCAGCATGTCTGGAAGACGACAAATCTTTTGAGCGGCAGCCCGACTTGGGCCGCAGCGGGAAACGGCATCCCGGATATCCCTGTTAACGCGTTTGTCATAGACCCTCTTGACACGAACACATTATATGCAGGCTCCGATATCGGTGTTTTCAAATCGACTGACGGCGGTGCTAATTGGATACCGTTCAGCGACGGGCTGCCGCGCGTCGCCGTTTATGGCATGGCGATCCAGCCTACGAACCGCGTTTTGCGCATTTCAACGCATGGCCGCGGGATGTGGGATTATCCGCTGACGGATTCACCTATGATCAACGGAACCGTTACCTATGGCAACGCAATTCCGGCAGCGACTCGATTTGTATCGAACGTGCTTATCAGCGGTGCTGGGTCGCCTGCGGTTTCTACGACGACTGGTGGGCTTGGTACTTACTCTCTTACTGGATTCGGAGCGAGTTCCTACACAGTAACCCCGTCCAAAACGGGCAGCGTTAATGGCGCCGTATCTTCATTCGACGCGGCGAGGATAGCTCAGCATGCCGCCGGCGGTAACCCTTTGACCGGCAACCAGCTAATTGTGGCTGATGTCAGTGGAAACGGTACGGTCTCATCGTTCGATGCCGGACAGGTTGCGCGTTACGCAGCTTCGATCCCGGGATCGGGATCGGCGGGGAACTGGATTTTCAGCCCGGTCAACAATGCGTATGCGACGGTCACGGGTACCATAGCGGGCGAAGACTATCTAGCCCTGCTAATGGGGGAGGTGTCAGGAAATTGGACCGATTCTGGTGCCCGTCCAGCGGGTGTTAATCGACCTGGAAGAAGTGCGGCCGTTAATTTGCCACAAGTGACGGCCACAGACAAAGACATCATTGTGCCAATAGAGGTGCAGAGTGTGGCGAAAAAGGGAATCATTTCTTATGAATTCGACCTAAGATACGATCCATCGGTGATTCAACCTCAGGCAAATCCGGTCGATGTGGCGGGAACCGTGAGCCGAGGCCTTATGACGGTTGCCAACTCGTCTGAACCGGGATTGCTGAGAGTGGTTGTATATGGTCCTTTGCCGATAGATGAGAATGGCTTGCTTCTAAATCTCAGGTTCACTTCGGTCGGAG
>CAZUEI010000151.1:0-5723 GCA_964618985.1 uncultured Chloracidobacterium sp. | reverse complement strand
GAGGTCAAAACCGATTTGCCGTTCTCGATCACCTCGTTCATTATCGTGCGGCTGATCCGAACTTCGTTAATTGGCTCATCGAGGCCGCGAACACGAGCGACCTTTATCTCCATGCCTTCGTTGGATTTCTCGTTGCGGAGCATTATGACGACACGTTCAGCCGGCACAGCCTGAAAAACGAGCGATGCCACCTGGTTTAGTGTTTCATCCAGCCCACTCGAAGAAAGCAGAGCCACTCCTACTTTGCTGATCAAACCGAGAAGATCGGTGCGGCTCGAAAATGAAGATTCGAGGATGTCGGTTGTTGGATTTTTACGGGAGGTTAACGATACAGTGTTTGCCGGATCGAGCGCCTTTGTGCTGTCGGCTATCAGGGTCGAACTTATATTCCTGGATTCTTGTGCATTGTCGTTGAAAACGATCTTGGTTTCGCCTATCTGTATTTCGCCGCCAGGCTGCAGTTGAAGAGGACTTTTTACAGAAATGCCATTGTAGCGCGTACCATTGGCCGATCCGAGATCGTGTAGCCAAAACGAATCGCCTTCCTGCCTTACCTCTGCATGAAGGCGGGAAGCAAAAGCGTCAGGAATACAGACATCGCTGCGAGCCGAACGCCCTATTGTAATGCGAAGGCGGGTAAGCGGAAATTTGCCCGACACTCCGCTCGGATGATTGACCAATAGCTCTGCCATAATTTGTTAATTCTTCCTGCGGCCGTAAACTACAACCGTTCCGGAAATAAGGTCATGCAGCGATCTCCCGCTTTTGTTGAGCGCGACAACAAAAAAACCAAATCCAAGAGTGAGGATCGTAATTAAATACCCAATAGTATTCCTAAGTAATATGCAGCCTAGCCGTACAGGAGTGCCGTCCCTCTTAAGGATGGTTATGCCAGCCATCATCTTGCCAATAGTTTGGCCGCGAAACAACGGAAGCGCTAGAAAATTTATCACCCAAGCTATTAAGACGAATAACCAGACCGTATTTGAAATACCAGCATTCGCCGCACCATCACCAAAGAGTCTCAAAAGCACAAGCCATGTTACGGGCACAGCAAGCAGCACCATGTAGTCAATAAAAAGTGCAGCGCAACGTAAAAAGAACGGTGTCCTTAATGCGTGAGGAGAAAATTCAAGGACTTTTTCCATTTGAGGTGTTTTTGGCAGAATCTCTGTCCGCTCTCCCGATGACATAAAAACAGGAAATAATTACCCAACCAAAAAGTGCAATGTCGTATCGCCGACTCGAATTCTATCGCCATCTGCCAATGCGTGAGGCTTATGAGGTTCGAGACGATAAGCGTCTTCCATATTAGAAACGATGGTTGTTCCGTTCGACGACCCCAGATCCTCGACCAGAAAATTGCCACCGTCGCGCCAGATCCGCGCGTGTCTGCGCGAGATCTTGGTTTGCGGATCGAATCTGGAAAGATCGACTTCGGGAAAAATATTGGACAGCGGATCTCTGCGTCCCAAAAGAGTATCATTTTTCTCGAGCGTAAACACAGGCGTTTGAAGTTCGCTTGTGCCGTCGATAATTAGTTTGGCTGTCGTTGCTGTCCGAGTATATATCTCGGAATGAACTCCTTGCTGTGCAATGGGCTGTTTCGCACCGCAAAAAGCACAGAACAAGTCCGTTGCAACAATTCGTTGGCCGCAAAATCCGCAAAAAACATTTTGATATGCCAGGCTTACAGCTTCCGGGATTTCAGTTACGCCGTATGTCACTGCGCCTTTTTTCAAATTTTCAAGGTGCTGAGAAAGTACCTGCTGCATCTCAGCCGCGCAAGAAAATCGTGCGTCTGCATTATATTCGACCGATCTCATTAAGATACGTTCAATTTGATCCGAAAGCTGTGGGTTGATCTGACGCGGCCGCGGATTTTTTTGAAAATCAAAGATAAGCAGTGGGTTATTCTGCGGGTCGGCGCCGGTCAGTAAATGAAACATCGTTGATCCAAGGCTGTAAATGTCCGAACGCGGTTCCACATTGCCGCTGAACAATTCAGGCGGTGCATAGCCCATTGTCCCAACGGCGGTGACTCCTTGTTCACGTCCCTGATCAATCGAGCGGGCAATGCCAAAATCGATGATCATCACACGTCCGGTTTTGTCATCGACCATTATATTTGACGGTTTGAGGTCGCGATAAACTATCGTCGTCGGCAAAGTGTGCAGATACGAAAGAACATCTATTATCTGAAGTGCCCATTCGCAAACTGTTCTTTCATCAAAACGTCCGCCCGGCGCCGTTCGAAGTCTGGATGCCAGATCGCCGCCCGAAATATACTTCATCACGAGATAAAAACGGCTTTCCTGCACATCAAAGAAATAATCATAGATGGTCGGTATAGCTGGATGATCAAGCGTGGATAAGATCATGGATTCGCGTTTAAAATCCTCTACAGCTTTTTTTTGCTGATCCTCCTCGATGCTTGTTTGCACCATTTCCTTGACGGCCCGTTCGACGCCGCCAAGGTTACGGTCGTATGCAAGATAAACTGCGCCCATCCCGCCGCCGCCGATCTTGCGAACGATCTCATAGCGCGAATTTAGAATGATGCCCGCTATTAAGGGTTTTAGGCCGGATGTTTTGCCGGAAGTATCACCACCGTTCGAATCGGACGGTTTTGCATTTGACGCTTCGTCAATAAGAACAACCTCCTCGGCGGATGGCTCGTCCGCAGGGCCGATATCGTTTGTGATGACCTTTTCTTCGCGAGCGGGATGCGATAAAGAGTCGCCTTCATCAACTACCACGACAGCCGTGTTATCGAGGTCTGTTATCAAATCACGGCCCGATAATTCCATCAGCGGTTGCTCAAACTGTGCGAGATTTTCGGACTCCAGAGTTTTGGCACTGAAGCCGGCTTCGATGCTGGTCGGGTCCTCAAGCGTCTTTTCGCCAATGTCCGGTATTGGTTTTTCGGCCCCGATTTTTACATTCTCCGGGAAAGGCATGTTGAGCGTGTTCTCATATTCGAGTAAATCAATATCCGGATCAACGAGAACAACATCTGGGTCAACCAAATTATTAGCAGTTGAAACGCCGCAAAGAGGACAAAATGATGCATCCTCAGCGATTTCAAAATTGCATTTGTGACAGATGACCATGATTCCAGAAATTATTTCCGCATTAATGATTCACAAGAAAACGTAAAAAGGTTTTGCCGACAATCACCTCATCACCGTCGTTGAGGATCTGAGTATTACCCGGCAAAAGTCGTCGGCCGCGATTAACATAAGTGCCGTTTGTCGAACCGAGATCTTCTATAAAGTAAGACCCGTTATTCCTTCGAATGCGTGCGTGACGCCGCGATACTTTCGCGTCATCATCGTGGGTGTCGAGATCTATATCCGGGAAGATCCCGTTGTCCGCATCCCACCTGCCGATGGTTGATTCATCGTTAGTCAGTGGGAACTCAGTTCCCGGCGTTCCGCCGCGTTCGATGACAAGAGTTGCATGGGCCGGCCTGGTTGTGTTTAGAGCAGACTCATTTTCGGACTCATTTACCAAAGGATCAGCAGCGATCGGCTGCGCAATAGGTGCACTTATATTAGTTGCTTTAAACGAAGGCTGTGAGACAGTCGGCGGAACATAATCGGCCACTTCTGGAGCGGGATCTACCGCAGGTTGTATCAATCTTGTTCCGCACTCGTCGCAAAATCGCGAAGTATCGAGATTAGAGGTTTGGCATGTATGACATCTGATCATTATCTTTATAATTCAGCTGTTAGTTACTGACTAGCTTTATCTGATATTTTACAACCTAAGCCTTTGTTCGTAAATCCTAATTATACCGCAAGTTTACGTCAAATCTCTATGATCGGTTCCGCTTTACCCACAGGTTGCCTGGCACGCGGGACTTTTTTGAAACTATGGGCAAAAACGTGTCGTAATAATCGGTTGACGCGAGCTTTTGAAGCAAAATTCGGTATAATTTGTCAATAAACATTTCATTGATGAGAGGAACAGATAAATATGGCATTGAGCCGTAAAAAGAAGATCATAATTGGTATTAGCGCCGTATTACTGCTCTTGATAATTATCATCGGCAGCATTTTTGCGACCCGCTCGGACACGCCGGAGGTTACAGTCGTAAAGGTAGAAATGCGAAAGGAACTACGCTCGACAGTAACCTCATCAGGCGAAGTGCGCCCGATCCAGTTTATGAATCTGACCAGCGAGGTACAGGGCCGCATCGAGGAGATCTACGTTAAAGAAGGCGAACATGTTACCAAAGGACAGCCGCTCGTAAAGCTAGATCCCAATCAGCTTCAATCCAATACAGATGCCCAGCTCGCGGCATATCAAGGAGCGCAGGACGAAGTCCGTATTTCACAGTCACAAGTTATCGCGGCGCAAAATTCCCTTGCGCAATCGCAGCAGCAAATGAACGTTGCTCAGGTCGCGATCGACTCGGCTCGTCAGGGCGTTATCGCGGCTCAGACCGATGTCGATAAGGCACAGGTCGAAGTAAATGCAGCCGCCCGCGAATTCAAGCGCAATACGCAATTGCTCGAAAGCGGCGTCATCTCTCGCCAACTATATGACGAATCGAAGGACCGCGTTGACAACGCAAGGGCCTCGCTTGAAACTGCAAGAGCCAATCTCGATTCGAGAAAACTCTCTGTCAAAGACGCCACCGCTCGTTTGGAGCAACAAGCCGTTGCGGTTCGCGATGCGAAACGAGCTGTTGACACAGCTAACATGAGTGTTTCGTCCAGCCAATCGCGGGCAAACCAACAGTCTGCATTCTTGCGCGGCCAGAAAAATCAACGCGACAAAACTTTGCAGGTTGCGCCGATCAATGGCGTGATCGCGGAAATACCTTCGAAGGTTGGTACGTTTGCGGTTGCCGGGCTTTCGACTACGGCTCTTCTTACTATCGCCGATATGTCGTCGATCAACGTCGAAGTAAAAGTTGACGAAACATCCATCGACAAGGTCGAGATCGGGCAAAAGGCGAAGATCAAAGTTGACGCGTTCGGCGACAAAGAGATACTTGGCGAAGTCATTCAAAAGACACCTCTTGCCGTCGGTAAATCGCAAACAAGCGGCGGGCTTTCGACCAATATCAACGTTCAGGAAGCCAAAGAATTTCGTGTCGTTATTGAGCTCAAGGATTTGACGGAAGAAATTCAAAACGGCCTTCGTCCCGGCATGAGTGCTACGGCCGAGATCACTACAAAAGTTGTCAATGAAGTGATCGCCGTTCCTCTGCAGGCAGTGATCGAAAAGAAACCCGATGCCACGCCGGTGCCGACGCTCGCAGGCGATGTTCCCGAGCCGTCGGAAAAGAAGAAGACGATCACCGGTGTTTATATCCTCGACGGCAATAAAGCAAAATTCGTCGAGGTCACGACCGGCATCATCGGCGAATCCGACCGCCAGATCATCAGCGGACTGAAAGAAGGCGACGAAGTCATCACCGGCCCGAGCCGCGTTCTTAACACCTTAAAAGAAGGCGCCGCCGTTAAGAAGCAGACCAAGAAAGAGGGCGAAGCGGCGAATAAATCCTAGTTGAAAGTGGAAAACGGAAAGTGGAAAGTAAAAAACCACACTTAACTTTCCACTATCAACTTTCCACTTTCCACTTCTCAGATGTATAGGTTTATGGAACAAGAAAACGGCAACGGCAAAACGCCACCCTCGAACGGCGAAGCGCTCATCCGGATGCAGAACATCTGGAAGACCTACGAGATGGGCACCGAGGAGCTGCA
>CAZUEI010000150.1:0-5728 GCA_964618985.1 uncultured Chloracidobacterium sp. | reverse complement strand
TCACGCTGTTCCCATTCGTCCAGCAGTTCAGGGTAAACCGGCTTGCTTTCGTTCTGCCAGGCGACGACAAAGCGCGGCTGCTGGCTATCGCTGGCATGTTTTACATAGCTTAGGATCAAGACCCAGCCTTCGCCGAGATATTTGTTCAGCTCGCGGCTCGAACTTAGCTCCGCCGTTAATTTTGTGTCCTCGATGTTCAACTTTATTGCCATTTTCCTGTTTTTTGCAAAGCCTTGATCTTTCGTTTAGCCATTTCACGCTTTAGCGGCGTCATTCGATCCAAAAAAACGATCCCGTCGCAATGATCCGTCTCGTGAAGAATACAGCGAGCGGCAAGATTCGTGACATCTAGCTCAAATGCATCGCCTTTAACGTTCTGCGCTCGGGCAATGACTCGCATTTCTCTTTTTACCACCTGAAACAGACCTGGAAAGGAAAGGCAGCCTTCATCGCCGACCTGCTCGCCTTCGATGTGAATGATCTCAGGGTTGATCAGCACGTGACGCTCATTTTCACCGTCTTCACGCGGCGTGTCCATCACAAACAGCCGCTTTGAAATGCCGACCTGCGGAGCCGCAAGGCCAACACCGCCGGCCTTTTCCATTGTTTCAAACATATCCGCTACCAGCGTTTCGAGTTTGTCGTCGAACGCATTGTCGCCAACGGGCTTTCCAACGGAAAGCAAAACTGGGTCCGGATAATGAACGATCGGAAGCAAAGGCATCCAATTATTTTACAATAATCAAGCAAAATCGGGAATCGGCATCGTCAAATCAAAGATCCTGAGTTCTCAAAATCTTGAGATCACTCGAGTTCCTTTGTTTTTCTTTCGACGCCTAAAAGTGCGGTCGTATCTTCGGTAACGCTTGGGACAGGCTCGAAACGGGCGTCATTGAGGAGGCTCACCGTGGAATTTGGCGGGTAAGCATTCAGGCCGGGAGCGGTTTCCATCTTTTTTCGTTTTTCTTTTAGGGATTCCCGCCAGATCACATATGTCAGAGAGAGGGCGGCAAAAATAAGAACTGCGATCAGAAAAACACCCGCTATCGGCTGGCTGCCGGACAGGACCATTTTTGTGATAATAACGTAGATCATGGCGAGCATCGCTGCACCAAAAACAACGCCGAAACCGCCAAAGGCAATGGCACCAAATCTTTCAAGGGCTTTTTCCTGTTTGTCCAAATCGACTCTCGTCCCAGTTGGAAATTGCTCAAGCATCGATGACGCCGTCTGTTCCAAATTCAACCCGCATGAACGGCAAAATTTTTGGTCGAGATTATTTTGTGCACCACAGCTCGGGCAAAACATCAAAATTTCACGCTCCGGTTAGGAATACGATGCGGCAAAGCATAGGTTCCCTTCTTACCGCAGAGACGATCATTCGCGCGGGATCTTCTCTCTTTCCGCTTTTGCCCAATCGCACAAGGCTTTTGCCTCCGTGTCTTTTAGGGCCGAATCCCAATGTATCCACAAATACGACGGCAGCGGCATTTCTTTCGATTCAACCATTTCGCAGATCTCTTCCAGCTTTTTGGCCTTTTTCCTTGGAGCGTAAGTATTGAACACACTGAAATTCAAATGGCTTCGGCCATGATCGATATGATCTTTAAGGAACCACGCTGCAGGCTGAATATGCGAATACCACGGATAAACGGTCGTATTAGAGTGGCAGTCGTTACACGAGCGGCCCAGTATCAACGAAATATCAGGCGGCACGCTGACCGTGGCTTCGAGCGTCTCCGCTTGCACCACCGCCGGGGCACTTTTGTCTATCCTGAAAAACTGTATGACCACTAACCCGAGCACGATCACGATCGCTAGTATCTTGAGAATTTTCTTCAACATAAAAACTTGTTAATTTACCCAGTGTTTTGATGCTACTATACTCAAGTTTGGTTAGCCAATGAACTTTCTTTACCAGGTATGCAACCAGTTGCATCTGTGGTATGCTTTCTGATATGAGCTACATCCGGACAACACTCAAACCGTGGACCCAATGTTTGGAAAAACCGTTGGGACAGTGGGACACTCGGGACACGTGGGACACTTGGGACAGCTGGGACAGACCAAGAACACTTATGTCTAGTGTTTACAAGATTTTAGTAGTTGTACGCTCATGTAAAAGATGCGGTCCACTGTGGCAATCTGTGGCAAATTGTAACAATTTGTAACATTTTGTGCTACAGATGTCGTCGAAATTATGAGGAAACTCGCTTGTATCGCCACCTGTTCTGTCTTAATTTGAAAGTATGCTGAGGCCGACAGTTATTGCCATTCCCTTTTTCGCGTTGATGATCGCGGTGGAAGCTCTTTGGGCGAGCCGCAAAGGCTCTGACGAATACCGCGACAACAAGGACACCTGGGGCAATATCTTTCTTGGCTTTATGAGCATCGTTTGGGGAGCTTTGTTCGGTCTGGTCACGGGATATGCCTTTGTATTCTGCTACGAGATCGCGCCCTATAAATTCCCTGTTGACGCTTGGTGGACTTGGGTGATCCTGTTCTTTGTCGATGACTTTGCGTATTACGTCTTCCATCGCGTCAGCCACGAATCACGGCTTTTCTGGAACTTTCACGTCGTCCATCATTCAAGCGAGCACTACAACCTGAGCGTCGCTGTGCGTCAAAGCTGGTTCTCGGGGATTTTGCACTGGATATTTTATGCTCCGGTAATGTTGCTCGGTTTCGCTCCGTGGATGTTCGCCCTGATGCACGGCTTTAACCTGATCTATCAATTCTGGATTCATACAAAACTCGTCAACAAACTTGGCCCACTCGAATACATCTTTAACACGCCGTCACACCATCGCGTCCATCACGGTGTTAATGAGGCTTATCTCGACAAGAACTATGCCGGTGTGTTGATAATCTGGGATAGAATACTCGGCTCGTTCGTCCCAGAAACGGAAGAACCTCGCTACGGCATTATTAAACCGATCAACAGCTACAATCCGCTTTGGATAAACACACACGGCTGGGTCGAGATGTACGAAGCAATGAAACGCCAGCCGAATTTCATCGACAAACTTAAATGCATATTTGCTTCGCCAAATATGGACATTAGATCACAGACAAATCTATGAAGATCAGAATTTCTCTCGCCCTTATTCTCATCGCCGTATTTTGCATTGGCATTTCAGCCCAGTCGGTAGTTGTGACGGGTAAAAAGGTCACTTACACGCGTAAGAAACCTTTTAGCGATTACAAAAGGACCTTTACGATCAATTACCCAAAGATAAAGGCCTCAACACGTGCGCTTTCGAAAAAGATCGAGGCCGCTATCAGCTACAGTTCGGTCCTGCATCTTGACCTGAAAGACGAACTAGACGACCTCCAATGGCTTGACGAGGCTGACTATCAAGTCGGATACAATAAAAATGGCATCCTGAGCATCGCACTTTCAATGAGCGGCAGCGCCGCGTATCCTGACGGCGTTACCAAACGTGTTATCGTCGATTTGAAAACAGGCAAGCGAGTTACTACAAATGATCTGTTCACAAATGTCCCTGGGCTCTTATCACTGGTCAAAAAGGCAATGGACAAAGAGATCGCACAAGCCGTCGTGGATATCAAAAAAGATCCTGAAAATAATGAACAAGACCCGGAAGAACTTTTCAAAGATTCTGCCCAATACAATCCGCTAAAGCTTGACGATTTTTCTGTCGCGGGTAATGGCGTGACGTTTTATTACGATTACGGGTTTCCACACGTCATCCAAGCGTTGCAGCCGGCCGGTGAATTCATGTTTACGTGGAAGCAATTAAAGCCATATATCAAAGCGGGCGGTTTGCTCTCGCGGCTTGGTCGTTAATATACTTACGTTTTTATGAGTGAACGAAAGATAAGAGTGTTGGTGGCAAAGCCCGGCCTCGACGGGCATGACCGCGGAGCAAAGGTGATCGCCCGTGCATTGCGTGACGCCGGAATGGAGGTCATCTACACCGGCTTGCGACAAACGCCGGAAATGATCGCTTCAGCCGCATTACAGGAAGACGTTGATGCAGTTGGTATCTCGATATTGAGCGGCGCTCATAATACACTTTGCCCGCGCATTGTCGGGTTGCTTCGTGAAAACGGCATGGACGACACGCTCGTTTTGGTCGGTGGCATCGTTCCGCAGGAAGATATTGCAAAACTAAAAGCAAACGGCGTTTCCGAAATCTTTCTGCCGGGTACATCGACTGAAGACATCGTGACTTTTATTCGTAATAACGTCCGGACGCAATAGTCTTAAGCCGCTGAACACTGTGATATACTCTTGACTTAAATAAGGGGAAATTTCAATGAAAAGATTAACAGCATTTTTATTTGCAGCCGTAATGGCTCTTTCTATGTTATGGACAGGCACATCGCCCGTAATGGCTGAGACGCCGTCTGTAAACACAACCGGTCAGGTCGTTCCGAAAACCAAAAAGACTTCGCGCAAGGTCTATAAAAAAGGCCGCTGGGTCACTGTTACCACCTGGAAGAAAGGCAAAAAGGTCACCAAGAAGGTGTGGCGGAGAGGAAATCATTACGGCCACAAGACCGTCAATAAAACCAAAGAGGTCATAATGGGGCCGTCGAAGCCAACTCCCTAGCTTTCTGTTACAAGTTTACTGATACCACGAGGCGCCGTTTTTCCTTGGTAATGATTGGAAGATGGCAGCCTCGCTTTGTATCATATATTGAAATATGAAAAATGTGATCCGTGTTGCGGGAGGACAAGGTTTCTGGGGCGATTTATTGTCTGCCCCAGTTGATCAGGTTCGTAAAGGCCCAATCGACTATCTGATGCTCGACTACCTCGCCGAGGTCACGATGTCGATCCTGCAAAAACAGCGCGCCCGCGACCCGCAAGCCGGTTACGCCCGCGATTTCGTATCGCTGATACAGGAAATTCTGCCGGATTGCGTCGAGAAAAATATCAAAGTTCTCTCAAACGCCGGCGGGGTAAATGTAAATGGTTGCGCCGAATCTATACGCGATGCAGCCCAAAAACTAGGTCTATCAGGAAAGGTCAAGATCGGCGTCGTTACAGGCGACGACATTCTAGACAAACTCGACAAATTCATCGCCGATGGCGTCGCCATCAACAACATGGAAACAGGCGAGCCGCTTTCCGCGATCCGCGACAAAGTTCAATCCGCCAACGTCTATCTCGGCGCCGCGCCGCTCGTTGAAGCCCTCGGAAAAGGTGCAAATGTCGTTGTCGGCGGACGCCTGACCGACACCGGCCTGACGCTTGCTCCGCTAATGCACGAATTCGGCTGGGCGTTTGACGATTGGGACAAGGTCTCTGCGGGAACGATCGCCGGTCACATCATCGAATGTGGAGCCCAATGCAGCGGCGGCAACTGCCAATACGATTGGCAAAACATTCCCGATATGGCAAACATCGGCTTCCCGATAGTCGAGGCCTCTCCAAACGGCGAATTCATCGTCACCAAACACGACGGTACTGGCGGCCGCGTCAACGTCCAGTCCGTCACCGAACAACTCCTCTACGAAATGGGCGACCCGAAAGCCTACATCACGCCCGACGTAGTTGCCGATTTTTCGTCGATCAACCTCGAAGCCGCCGGCAAGAACAAAGTCCGAGTCTTCGGCATAAAAGGCAACCCAAAAACCGACTTCTACAAAGTCTCCATCGCCTACTCCGACGGCTGGAAATCCGTCGGCACGCTCGTCTATGCCTGGCCCGAGGCCTACGAAAAAGCCAAGGCCGCCGACAAAATTTTAAGAGAAC
>CAZUEI010000149.1:0-5777 GCA_964618985.1 uncultured Chloracidobacterium sp. | reverse complement strand
AGAATGAAAGCCGCTTGCTTTTGATTCTTCAAACTTCATCCGCCTTTTCGCCTTGCGTCTCGGCTGCAGATTCTGTCGTCCCATCGGTCGTTGCTTCAGCCGAAGTTTCGACTGGAGCTTCGGCAGGCGCTTCTATTTCAGCGGTTTTCGCTGCCGCCGCTTTCTTACGCACTTTTGGTTTTGGCTTCTCCTTTGCTATCGGTTCCGGCGCGGCTTTTGCAACAGCAACGAATGCCGTTTTATGCGGTTTCTGCCTTGTCTTGCCAAAACTGCCGGCAAATATTTTACCGCGTCGTGTTCGTTTATCACCTTTTCCCATAATTATTGCTTCTCCGTAGTTTCCTTAGTGGGCAGCGTTTTGCCTCCCAAAATCCCAATTATCTGATCCTGAATGCGTCCGTTTGCCGCAAGCTTCGTATGCTCCTCGCAGATCAACTGATCGGCAGTCGTGCCTATGATCGAAGGCAGGCCGGCCTTTTCCGATGCGGTTACAGCCTCGAGCGATCTTTTTGTAACTATGCCGTCGCCAGGCGCCAGCATCAGCTTCTTAAGCTCATCGTCTCTTATCTTTACACCATCAGAACGGGTAAATCCTTTCGCCCTGAATAGCGTTTTCCACTCGTCTGCTTTCTCGTCCCGGTAGATAACTATCGAATCAAGAGCCGTCTTGCAATCGGAGCCGAGAATGTAATAAGTAACTCCGCCGGCTTTACCATTCGCCGCCGCCAGTGCCTCATGAAAACGTTTCGCCCGGCTCAGAGCCGCTTGAAAATACGCAGGCGAAAGTTTGCGTTCCGATAAGTTGAACTTTGATGCAAATTTTTTGTCATTGATCACGTTCCAACCATATTTCGACCACACTTTAGGATCGTAAATATCTAGAGGGAGCGGTTCGAGTTTCTCGTCAAACGCTCTAAGCGTCCCGGGCGCCGGCAACAACTGATAGGCGGCCGGTATAGTAAATATCATGAACTTAGAGGAATCCTGAACAAATGGCAGGTCAAGACGGATGCTCCCGAGCGAATAACCGTTGACGAGCGCGTTCAGCGCATTTGCAGAGCCCTCGTTTGGAGTCCCTAAAAGAATGATCTTGTCAAAATGCTTGGCTCCGGCCCAGGTCGGCTGTGGTTTTCTCCCTTCAGCGGGAAGATCTGAGTCTCCATACATAACCGCATAACGCGAAATGAGTCCGCCCATCGAATGGGCGACTATATCGAATTTCAATTCGGGCTTTTTGAGCTTAAGCTTCAAGGCATTGACTTTGCGGATCAGCAGCCGCGCGTTCTCGACATTGTCCACCCGCCAGTCATATGCAAACACGTACATCGAATCCTGATAACTTTCATCCAACGGTGTTTCCCATTTCTCTTCGTGATAACCGCCGCGTTCTGCCATTGCCTTAATAAAACCACCGTACACGTCAAAAACTGACAAACCTGCGATCTTTACGGTTCGAATCGCATCACTCGCATACAGGTCATCTTGGCTTTTTGTCGGATCGGCAAATATCGGCAGCCGCAGATCTTCCGATTTGGACTTAAACGTCTTGAACCAAAGTTTGTCGTTGGTAGTTTTGTGACGGAGTTCAGAACCGGCAAGCCCCGGAATCAGGATCACAGGATTCTTGCCTTGCGCGAACAGCGAAAAACTCAGCGCGATCAGCAAAAAGCTGAACTTCGCACTATGAGAGATAAATTTTTTGAGTTTTCGCTTCATTATCCTTTCAGACATTCGGAGTTACGCCGTTCGTCTTGTCAGTCAGCCATTTTTTGAAGTCACCAGGGAACTGCCTGATCGCACTCTGTATCGGCCACGCCGCAGCATCGCCAAGCGGGCAGAACGATTTGCCCTCGATGTTGTCGCAAATGTCGAGCATCAATTTTGCGTCTTCCGGTCGTCCGTCGCCATTCGAAATGCGATTGAATATCTTGACGAGCCAGTCTGTTCCTTCACGACAAGGCGTGCACCAACCGCACGACTCGTGTTTGTAAAACTCCGTGAGGTTTTTGGTTGACTCCATAATGTCAACTGTTTCGTCCATCACCATCATTCCGCCAGTCCCGAGCATCGAACCGGCGGCTACCAATCCTTCGTAATCCAAGGTGACGTTCTTGCCCAAGATCTGGCCGGCGTTCATGATGTAAACGCTCGAACCGCCGGGAATAACAGCCTTAAGTTTTTTGTCGTCGCGAAGCATCCCACCGCAATCGTCAAAAATGAACTTTTCCATGTCAGCGTAGCCCATCGGAAGTTCGTAAACGCCGGGCTTTTTGACGTGGCCGCTGATCGACCATAATTTCGTACCACCCGATTTTTCCGTGCCGAGATCGCGCCATTTTGTCCCGCCCATTTCGATGATCTGCGGAATGGACGTCAAGGTCTCGACATTGTTAACGATCGTCGGGCAGGAATAAAGCCCTTCGACAGCCGGAAATGGCGGCTTCATCCGCGGATGGCCGCGATAACCTTCTAATGAACTTAATAAAGCAGTTTCCTCACCGCAAATGTAAGCCCCCGCGCCCGTATGAGTGTGAATGTTGTGAGCAAACTTCGACCCCATGACGCTCTTGCCGAGCAGTCCGGCCTCGCGAGCCTCGATCAGAGCCGCGTCCATTATGTCGATGAGGTATTTATATTCACCGCGAGTGTAGATGTAGCCCGTGTTTGAACCAAGTGCATAGCCGGCGATTATCATCCCCTCGATCACCGCATGTGGATCAAACTCCATCAAATAGCGGTCTTTGAACGACCCGGGTTCAGACTCGTCGGCATTGCAAACAATATATTTCGGCTTTGGGCTATCTTTCGGCACAAAAGACCATTTCATTCCAGTAGGAAATCCCGCACCTCCGCGACCACGAAGCGCCGAGTCTTTGACCTCCTGAATGATCTGCTCAGGCGTCATCGACAACGCCTTCTCAAGCGACTTGTAACCGCCGGTTTTTTTATACACCTCAAACGTATGGCCGTCTTTCATGCCAATCCGTTTAAGTGACAGCGGCTCACAGCCTATTGCTTTGATTTCCATCTATTTACAGTCACCTATTTACAGTCACCCAAAATCTTATCCACTTTCTCTATTGTCAAATCTTCGTGATAATCAAAACCTATCTGCATCATTGGTGCCGTGCCGCAACTTCCGAGACATTCGACCATGGTGACGGTGAATTTGCCGTCCTCAGTCGTCTCACCTGGATGAATTCCGAGTTTCGAACAAATATGCTCGGTGATATCAGGCTCTCCCATTATCCTGCACGACAGTGTCTTGCAGATCTGGATATGGTGACGGCCGACGGGACGCAGATTGAACATCGAGTAAAACGTCGCCGTCTCCCAAACGTCCGTCACCTCAAGATCCAAAAACTTTGCTAGAAAATTGACACCCGGATTGTCAATCCAGCCGCGTTCACGCTGAACAAGCATCAGCAGCGGTATCAAGGCCGACCTTGTCCTGTTAGCCGGGTATTTCGCAACGTGCGACTTCATCTCGTCAACGATTGCTGGCGAAAACTCAGCCACCTCGTCAGAAACGAGGATCTTGTCAGTAAAACTTGTCGGTGTCGCTGCTGCCATTAGTGAGTTTCAGCCTCAAGCATGGTGACACGAGACTCAACAGATTTGAGACGTTCTTCATGATCCATAATTTTCGGAATGGCCGAACTTAATTGGCCTGACATTGTCTTCACATTGCCGGAAAGGTCACGAACGACATCTGTGAGCGTATCGATTTTTTCACCCATCAAATTAAATCTAGTTTCGAGTTTATCCATACGATAACTCACCGATCGCACATCATCTGCCACACCGTCCAATTTTTTTGCTATCTTATCTAACTTATCCTCTGGCATACGACTATTATCTATCAATCTCTCCCAACACAATATCCAACGACCCAATAATCGCAACGACATCCGCAACCATTTCGCCTTCGCACATAACAGGCAGTGCGGCGAGGTTTACGAAGCTGGGGCCGCGAAAATGGACGCGCTCGGGTTTCGGTCCGCCGTTTGATTTCATATAGACTCCAAGCTCGCCTTTTGAGGCTTCGATGGCGTGATAGACCTCGCCGGCCGGGACATTGAAGCCTTCGGCCACGATAAGGAAGTGGTGGATCAGCGAATCCATATGCTTTCGCATATCATCGCGATCGGGCAGAACGATCTTGGGCGAGTCGGCTTTGATAGGGCCTGGTTTAAGGCGGTCTAAAGCCTGCCGGACGATCTTGTAGGATTCGAGACACTCGCGCATTCGAACCTTAAATCTCGCCCAAACGTCTCCGTCCTGTTCGACCGGAATATCAAAATCGTAGGTCTCGTAACTGGTATAAGGATTATCGCGTCGGAGGTCGAGATCGACACCGCTGCCACGCAAACATGGCCCGGTCAGTCCCCAATTTATCGCTTCGTCACGTTCGATAACGCCGATGCCTTTGGTTCGGCTCATCCAGATCGTGTTTCCGGTGAGGAGCGTATCAAAGGTGTTCATCGCCTCGGGAAAATCGGCCATGAACTGATTACATCGCCGTTCAAATCCCGCAGGCAAGTCCATCATCAGGCCGCCGATGCGAAAATAACTCGGCGTCATACGCCCGCCCGAAGCGGCTTCGATCAGGTTCAGTATCTTTTCACGCTGCCGGAAACAATAGAAAAAGACGGACATTGCCCCAATATCGAGGCAGTGCGTTCCCAGCCAAACCATGTGCGACGCGATTCGCTGCAATTCACACATCAAAACGCGAATGACCTGTGCACGTTCGGGAATTTCGAGATCGAGCAGTTTCTCAGCCGCCATCACGTATGCCAGATTGTTCCCCAACGGATTGAGATAATCCATCCGGTCGGTGATCACAATTCCCTGCTGGTATTTCTTGTATTCAAAGAGCTTCTCCATTCCAGTATGGAGATAACCAATATCGGGAATGCAACCCACAACCAGTTCACCATCAAGCCTTAGATCGAGCCGCAAAACGCCATGCGTCGAAGGATGCTGCGGCCCCATCGAAAGAGTCATCTCGGACTCAAGCGATCGGTCGAGCACGCCGGACTGGTTCGATATATGTTCTACACCAACGGACATAACTTAATTCAAGCTGTATGGCTCATAGCCTCTCAACGGATAATCTTTGCGCAAAGCGTGGCCGTCGAAATCCGACGGCAGTAATATTCGCCGCAGATCAGGATGGCCGTCGAAAATGACGCCGACTAGATCGTATGTTTCACGCTCATGCCAATTTGCCGTTTTCCAAAGGCCGGAAACCGTCGCAACATTTGGCGCGTCCTCGTTCAAAAGTACTTTCAGGCGTAACCGGTTGTGATGCGTCGTCGAAAACAAGTGATAGTTGACCTCGAAACGCGGATCTTCCTCGGGCCCGCGATCCGCACCGCAGAGATCGGCGAGCATATCAAACCCGTGTTTGTCTTTTAAGAACGAGCATACGTCAAAGATCGATTCGCGTGGAACTGTGACCGTCACCTCGCCGTGGCCATCGACAACATTTGCGACCCAAGCATCGTTCTTTTCTTTCAGCTTTTCCACATATGCGTGGAGCTTTTCAGTCATATAAATTTTGCAGAAGCCCGCACGAAGTAAGGGCGTAATATCGACGGACGCCCTTACTTAGTGCGGGCTTCTGCACCTCTAGATCACGTTCCCTTAAGACGAACGGCGTTTCTCGTGCCGCGACGGAACGGAATACGGCCGAGATGTTTCGCCAGCCGCGACCTCCGTTTCCATTTCTCTTTCCACAGCAGTACCTTCGGTAACCGGCAGCGTGCCGG
>CAZUEI010000148.1:0-5803 GCA_964618985.1 uncultured Chloracidobacterium sp. | reverse complement strand
CCCCTCCTTACGAAGGAGGGGTGGCAGCCGCTTCGGCTGACGGGGTGGTTCTCTCTTTGCGATTAGTAGAGTTCTATCTTTCCGTCGGTAACCATGACTCCAATATCGCCCTCGTTGAACATTATTCGTTTTCAGATAAGCTCCGACGCTGGCCGAAGTTTCCCCAACAAAAGATCATGGTTTAGACGGCTCGCGCAGCCCCTCGATCTCGTGTCGAAGAGATCGGACCTCCTCGAGGATTAACTGAGTGTGAGCCTCTTCGGAGCCCTTGAGATCTGCGGCGACCTGCGACTGCATGGCGTTGACGACCACCGCGATGAACAGGTTCAACACCATGAAGGTCGCGACCAGCAGGTAAGTGACGAAGAATATCCAAGCGTACGGCGACTGCTCCATCACGCCGCGCGCAATATCGGGCCAGCCTTCAACCGTCATCACCTGGAACAGCGTGAACAGCGAGGCTCCTAGACTGCCGAAGTACTCAGGCGCGATCGCCCCGAACAATTTCGTTGCCATTACCGCCGAAACGTACAGCACGAGCGCCATCAGCCCGATGATCGACGCCATGCCCGGCAATGCCGTGAGCAGGGCATCGACCACACCGCGCATCGAGGGAACCATTGAGATTAGCCGCATCGCACGCAACACACGCAGGGAGCGCAAGACGCTGAACGCACCGCTCGCGGGCATCAAAGCGATACCTACGATCACGAAATCGAACACGCGCCACGGGTCGTGGAAGTAGCGGCGGCGATAGACAAAAAACCGCAGTAACAACTCGACCACGAACACTCCAAGTACGGCTCGGTCGATCGCATACAGCAGGTAACCGAAGCGGGCGACGATCGCGGGCGAGGTTTCGAGCCCAAGAGTGATCGCGTTCGCAACGATCAGAGCGATGATCACCCGGTCAAATAACGGATACTCGATAAAGATCCGAACGCGCTCGCGCAAACTCGTAAAGGTTGTGGAATCAGTCATATTCGTTGAGTCTTGTTACGGCATACAGTAAGTTGATTGCTATCCCTAAATGATCTCTGAAAACGATTAACGCATTATCGGCACGCTATCCGAAAGAACCATCAAACATTTGCCGCGACCAAATAATCGCGATCAAGGGCTATAGTTTTGTGGTTTACGCCGACGGCAAACCGCTTGCGCCCCTTTTTTTTACGCTCCGATCGTAGAATACTTCATACGAGGCAAATGTTGAATTCCTGACTAAGACACGATCTCCTTTCGGTGCGGGAAGATCAGTGAGAAAATGATCGATGCCGAGATAACCGTCAGGATGAACCCGAGCGAGTACGAGATCGGAAACTTTCCGCCGAACAAGTCATTCAGCCAGACCATCTTTAGTCCCACAAAAACCAACACTATCGCCAGGCCGTATTGCAATAAATAAAACTTGTCGATCACCCCGGCAAGCATGAAATACAATGACCGAAGGCCTAGTATCGCAAATATATTTGACGTAAAGACGATAAACGGCTCACTCGTCACTGCAAAGATGGCCGGCACGCTATCCACCGCAAAAATAATATCGGTAGCCTCAAGAAAGAGCAGAGCAATGAAAAGAGGCGTTGCATGCCATCGCCCGCCGATCTTTAGAAAAAAGCTTTTGCCGTCGATCGTATTCGTGACCGGCATGAACTTTTTGAATATTCTGATCAAAAGATTCTTTTCCGGCTCGATCTCTTCCTTGCTGGTAAAGAGCATCTTGATACCAGTGATCACCAGAAATCCGCCGAATATATATATGATCCAGTGAAACTGCATCAATGCAGACCCCAATGTGATAAAGATCGCCCTGAACACAAGCGCTCCCAGAATGCCGTAGAACAGCACGCGGTGCTTGTACTTCGCCGGAATGCCAAAATAGCTGAACACCAACACAAAGATGAATATGTTATCGACCGACAGGGAATACTCAAGAATATAGCCGGTTAGAAATTCGAGCGTCGAGGTTTTAGCGGCCTCTGCCCCGAAATTTGTTAACGTGTACTGATAAAAACCTGCTGCGAAGATCAAGGCGAGAGCGACCCATACTGCGCTCCAGATCGTCGCCTCCTTAAATGAGACGACATGCTCCTTTCGATTGAAAATGCCGAGGTCAATGGCGAGCATCGCCAACACAAAGGCCGTAAACCCGGCATAAAACAGCCAATACTCTGCAAACGGAAATAGACTCATAATTTCTCCTTCGGTACGCGCTCAAGCCGTTACCGTATTGCTCTCTGATGAGCGAGATCGTAATTAGCTGCGCTTGATGGCACCGTTGAGGATCCTTGCGATCTGCTTGACGGCGGTAATTTCCTCGTCACAGATCCGCTTTCCGCCCGCCGGGAACTTAGGATCCCCGCCTGAAACTTCGGCAACCAGCGTGCATTGTGAGATCAGGCTATACTTCTCCTTAGCGCGTTCCTCGTCGTCGAGGTTCTCCAAGCCCGCCCTTAATTTTTCGAGCGACTCCTGGAAAAACTCTTCCTCTGGACTAAGTTCCAGCCAATGGAGTAATTGACTAAGATTCTCGTTATTCGGATCGACGCCTAGGTCAAATAATGAGTCGAATATAAGCTGGCGTTCGCGTCTCGTAATTCGCCCGTCGGCCCACGCGACTTTGACAAGAGGGAGGATTTTCAGGTGGTCGGCGATCCCCTGCTTTGGGAACTCGTAACTTGGTTGTGGCTTTTTCGTATCGAACCGGGAAAGTCGTTTCTGCGTTTCCTCAAAATTGATCTCTTCGTCTCTGCCGCTGGAGTGGCCGCGCCACATACCGTAGATCTGCTTTTGGCTAAGATCGGCGACATAACGCGTTTGAGCAAGCAACAGTGAGGAGATAGCCGCCGTCATGCCAAGCGGTAGGCCTGAAAGGAGATCAGCGACATCATCCCAAAGGTCCTTTAGCATCACGGCGTGCGGCCGTGACGACAGCCTCGTCATTATTTGGATGAAATTATTGTCATCTTGAAGCAGTCCGTAAATTTCCGCCGTTTTCAGGATTGCATTTTGTTCCACCCTTCCGACTCGGCCATCTACCCAGGCAACCTCGATCATCGGTGTAAGCATGACCAGGAATGCGTCATCCGAAGAGCGTCCCGTCGTTCGCAGAAGAGTTCGTATTCGTCGTGCATATCCCCCAAATTTTCGCTCTCGAGCGGTCTGATTGCGATACGCTTCGATTCCCTGCATTAAGAAATTGTCCATTTGCACACTCCTTTCGTATTGAGTCTGCAATCACAAAAAGACCTCTTGCAGACTAAAGCCGCAAAAGGTCTCGAAATTTCCCAGGACACCGGTTCGCTTGGCTATTTATGCGAACGTATTGACGATGTGGTGGACCTCTGAACAAACAGAGGTTTCTACTCCCCTAACTAAATTATTTAAAACTGTAACGAAACTCTATAAACTTGTCAAGTGGCCGAAAATGAAAGGACATCTGGCACATTATATGTCCGGCAACCGTCTGTCGCATAGATAAAATATTGAACTTATTATGAAAATTATCGTATAATTAGCGTGATCTGTTATTTGACAATTTAGGCAAGGTCTTGAGTTGAGTCTTTTGGCTTGGGTTTGGACATTGGACATTGGAGATGAGTTTGTCCCAGCGAAGATTGTCGCGTTCCATTACCATGTTTCATAGTAACTTCACTATTCATTGGGTTTATGCTGTTGTAGCACAATGTGGCGCATTTTTTCGAAAATCGTGGAACGGAGGCAAAATGCAGCACTTAACCTTAATAAAATGAGTAGTTTACAGCGTTCCAGGCTGGTGTGGAACGGACATGGAACAGAAAACCCCCGGGACCGCGGGACACTTGGGACATCGGCGGAAATGGACAACTATATTTCATTCCGTCGTATAATCAGCATAATGAGAACATTGAATTATCTTGCGCTATGTGGCTGCGCTTTTGTCTTTATCTTCACTACGAGTGTTTATTCGCAAAGCGATATGGGAGTGGTGCCCGTCGCGTGGCAAACGGTGGCTGAAAAGTCGGATTACAGGAAAACTTCGACGTATGACGAGACGGTTGCCTATTGCAAAAAACTCGCGGCTGCGTCGCGAGGGTTACTAAAGTATCAAGCCTTCGGCACAAGCGGCGAAGGCCGTGATTTTCCGTTGCTGATCGCTGCCTCTGGCGGAACATTTTCGCCGAAGTGGGCAAAGAACACCGGAAAACCTGTCGTTCTGATACAGGCCGGAATTCACGCCGGCGAAATAGACGGTAAAGATGCGGGACTCGCTCTTTTTCGCGACATTGTCATCACAAAAACACGCCGTGACTTGTTAAAGGACGCCATTATTCTCTTTATCCCGATCTACAACGTTGACGGCCACGAAAACCGCAGCGCATATAACCGCATAAACCAAAACGGCCCCGACGAATTGGGCTGGCGGGCAAATGCAACAAACCTAAATCTCAATCGCGATTACATGAAGGCCGACGCTCCGGAAACTCGCGCTTGGCTCAAGCTTTGGAACGACTGGAAGCCCGATCTTTTTATCGATTGCCACGTTTCCAACGGCGCGGATTTTCAATACAACATCACGTACGACTATTCACCGTTTCAGAATGCCAACCCTTCGATAAGGGCTTGGATGAATGAACATTTTGATCGGAATGTGGTTGCAAAGATCGAGAAGGAAGGCAATATCACCACGAACTATTTTGACTTAGTCGGCCGCGAGATCGTCGAAGGCATCGCAATATCTCCTTCGACGCCGAGGTTTTCTACCGGTTACACGCCCATTCGCAACCGGGCCGGACTACTCATCGAAACGCATGTTTACAAACCATACAAATCCCGTGTTCGCGGCACTTACGACATGCTGCGATATACGATCGAAGAGGTTGGCAAAGCAAAAGAGAGCCTTTTTGCCGCCAACGTTATTGCAGATACCCAAACCGTCGAGCGCGGCAAAACTTACGATGAAAAGCGTCAGTTTCCTTTGAAAATTGATTTAACCGACAGATCAACACCATTCGTCCTTAAGGGTGTTGAGTACAAGATGGAAGACAGCCAAATCTCCGGCGGCAAAAAGGTCGTCTATGGAACGACGCCCAAAGAATATACTATCCCGCGCTTTGACGAAGGCAAGGTCACGGCGTCCGTAGCACCGCCGCTCTATTACATCATCCCGCCACAATACAAGGACGTCATCGAAGTGCTAAAACTGCACGGAGTCAAATTCACTCGTTTAACAAAGCCACAAGAATTCGATGTCGAAAGCTACAAATTGACTGAGCCAAAATGGGCGGCTTTTTCTTTTGAAAACCGCATAACTGTCAATTGCAAACCGCTCCCGATAAAAGAAAAACGCACATACGACGCCGGCTCAATCATCGTCCCGCTCGATCAGGAAGCTGCAAATGTCGCCATCCATCTGCTCGAACCGGCCGGACCGGATTCGTTTGTTTCGTGGGGATTTTTCAACTCAACCTTCGAGCAAAAAGAATACGGCGAGAACTATATCCTCGAAAAACTAGCAACCAAAATGCTCGCAGAAGACGCAAAACTCCAGGAGGAATTCGACCGCCGCCTGCTCGATCCAGCCTTCGCCCGCAACCCGCGAGCTCGACTCGAATTTTTTTACCAGCACTCGCCATATTATTCAGTTCAAAGAGTCGGCATTTATCCGGTTGGGCGGATCGTGGATCAGATGCACAAGCCCGCACGTTAGTAAGGGCGATACATTCAACGTTGAGTGTTCCGCCCTTACTAACGTGCGAGCTTGTGCAAATTGGTGGAGATGAGGAGGATCGAACTCCTGGCCTCGGCATTGCGAACGCCGCGC
>CAZUEI010000147.1:0-5814 GCA_964618985.1 uncultured Chloracidobacterium sp. | reverse complement strand
TTAAAGATGCGAAAGCGGCCATGCTCGCGCTCGTATGCAAGACAGCCGATAACACGGTCGCCGTCTTTCAAAAGCGACAGCACCGTGACTTCCATATATACCTCGATCCCCTGATGGATGCCGTGATCTTGTAGAGTGCGGATGAGTTCGAGACCTGTTCGGTCGCCGACGTGAGCGAGACGAGGGTAACGATGGCCGCCAAAGTTGCGTTGGTTAATGCGGCCATCCTTTGTGCGGTCGAACACCGCTCCCCAGCCCTCAAGCTCTCGAACACGATCCGGTGCCTCTTTGGCGTGCAGTTCTGCCATTCGCCAGTTGTTTATGTACTGGCCGCCGCGCATCGTGTCGGAAAAATGGACCTTCCAATTGTCACGATCGTCGTTGTGCCCCATCGCCGCCGCCATACCGCCCTCGGCCATGACGGTGTGGGCTTTTCCAAGCAGCGACTTACAGACTAGTCCAACGGAAACTCCGGCAGCGGATGCCTCGATAGCGGCGCGAAGGCCCGCTCCGCCAGCGCCGATGACTAAAACGTCGTGTTCAAATGTTGTGATGTCAGTCATGAGTCTGTTAGCACTTGGAAGCGGCAGTTACAGCTTCCTTGCTTTTGTTCCAATAAAATCCACAAAATCCGGCTCAACGCCTTGAGCGCGTATGATCGCCTGTATCTGCGCCCGATGATGGATCGAGTGATAATTTAACTGCAATGCGATATCGCGCGGAGTCGCCGCCCAATCACCACCGTCAAAGCCCGTGAAAACGCGTTCGGTCGAAAGATCTTCGTCAGTTCGGGAATTAATAAACGCGAACCATGGCTCGATGCTTTTATTCCATTCATCTTCCAGTTGATCGAGAGCATAAAGCGGCTCCCACCAACTCATGTCAACAGACCGTTCGTTATCAACAAGCCGCGCCATCCATTTGTATTGGCAGTTGATCAGATGGCTTGCGAATCTGATGCACTCTGCCTGATCTTCGAGCGTCCCGATCTTCTTAAAAAGCTTTTTGTTGGTCTTATCATTGAATTCAAAAAGCTCTAATAGATGATCTTTGAACTGCATCTAGAAAATTCTCCAATCATTCCAAACGCCCATCGAGCACAGACGCACATAAACGTCAGAAAATCCGACGACAAACAAGCTGATCCATGCAAAGAGCATATGCCGTTTGTTCAGCTTGCTGACACAGTCGTAAGCCTTTTTTTGCTTTGGCTTGTTCGACAAAACGTCCCAGGCACCACCGATTAAATGCCGCAGCGAATGACAGCTAAATGTGTAAAGCCCAAGACAAATGACGTTTGCCGTAAGCACGATCGTGCCGAGGCCTAGGCCAAAATGTTCTTTGCCATCGACACCTGTAAACCACATTGCCTTCCAAGCGTCGTGAGCAAGAAAGAAGATAAAGATAATGGCCAGATAAAGAAAATAACGGTGCACATTTTGAATGATCAGCGGAAATTTTCTCTCGCCGCGATAGCCCGAACGCGGCTCGCCAACCGCGCATGCCGGTGGATCTGCCCACATCGCTTTGTAATAGGCTCCGCGATAGTAGTAACAGGTAAAACGAAACCCGCCAGGCGCCCACAATATTAATAGTGCAGGCGAAAACGGCAGCCAGGCCGGAATCCACGACGGCTTCGGCCCGAACCACGAGTGCGGGGAATTTCCAAAGATCTCAGGCGAATAAAACGGTGAAAGGTAACCTGTGCCCGGCACCGAGTAGTGATTGCCTTGAAACGCGGCCCACGTTGAGTAAACGACAAAAGCTCCGAGGCCGACAAACGTGAGCACGGGTGCGACCCACCAATTGTCTTTTCTCATCGTTTGGCCAAATCCACGCGGCTGAATAGAAACAAGATTGGATGCCATAAGAAAGCCTTCGCCTAAGCGAAAAATGCAAATGATCTTAATGAAACAGATAAAGTTTTACGCGAAATCCTTATCTAAGTCAAACAAATGCCAATTAGGCCGCCAAATCAATGCTATTAGACGGATTAACCTGAGAGCATCATTGCAGTTCTTGTGGACTAAGGCTCACGCATTTATAATTTGGCGTGAGCAGTAGATGACAGATCAGATTATCAGAAGCCGACGCGTCATTACGCCGTTGATCACTGGGCCGGCATCGGTACATATCAGCGAAGGAAAGATCGCGGCTGTTCGCGAATGGGACGACATTACTTCGTGCGTTCCGCTCACAGATGCGGGCGATTCGGTTGTCATGCCGGGGAATATTGACGCCCACGTTCATGTCAATGAGCCGGGCCGCACCGAATGGGAAGGCTACGAAACAGCAACGCGTGCCGCTGCGGCCGGCGGCGTCACGACGATAGTCGATATGCCGCTTAACAGTATTCCGCCAACCACGACACTTGCAGGATTTGAGGAAAAACTAGCCGCCGCAGCGGACAAGTGCACGGTCGATGTGGCATTTTGGGGCGGCGTTGTGCCCGGCAACACGGCGGAACTTGCACCGCTGATCGAACGAGGCGTTCGCGGTTTCAAATGTTTCTTAATTCATTCAGGCGTTGATGAGTTTCCGCATGTAACCGAAAACGATCTTCGGATCGCGATGCCTGAACTTGCTCGCTTGGACTCAGTTCTGCTTGTGCACGCTGAAGTCCCGGGGCCTATCGATAATGTTGCGGCATCGCTTGTTGGGCTCGATCCGCGACGTTATGAGACATTTCTTCGCTCGCGTCCGCGCGAATCGGAAAACGAAGCCATCGCTCAGATGATACGACTCTGTCGAGAGACCGGATGCCGGGTTCATATCGTTCATCACTCGTCATCAGATGCATTGCCGATGCTGCGCGAGGCTCGTGCCGAGGGATTGCCGCTGACAGTTGAAACGTGCCCGCATTACCTAACATTCGCCGCCGAGGAGATCGCCGATGGTGCGACGCATTTCAAATGCTGCCCGCCCGTGCGTGAAACGGAAAATCGTGAGAAACTCTGGGAAGCCTTGGCTGACGGCACAATAGATATGGTTGTTTCCGACCACAGTCCTTGCACTCCGTCTTTGAAATTACAAGAAAAGGGCGACTTTATGGAGGCTTGGGGCGGCATCGCGGCATTGCAGTTCGGCTTGCCAGTTATGTGGACGAATCTAAGCTCGCGCGGTTACGGGCTGACATATCTGACTCGTCTGATGTCTGAACGACCGGCAAAACTCGCCGGCCTCGATGATCGCAAAGGAAAACTTGCCGCCGGCTATGACGCTGATATTGTTATCTGGGACCCCGAAGCTCGATTCACCGTCGTTCCAGAGATCATCCAGCACCGTCACAAACTCACTCCATATTCTGATATGGAATTATACGGTGTTGTCGAAAAGACCTTTGTGCGTGGCGAAAAGGTGCATGCGTACGGACATATTTTCTCCGATGCGACAGGTGCTTTGCTGGCTTGATTGCAAAACGGTGATAATTTTGCGCAAAATCAGAATATGGACTTCACTAATTTAATTGACCTCGCATCCGAAAAGCTCGGCGGCGCTGTTTTATACGCCAACGACGATTTTTTTGCGCAAAAGGAGAACTTGCTTAAATCTGCTGCGCCGATCTGGATAGAGGGCAAATACACCGATCTTGGCAAATGGATGGACGGTTGGGAAACACGACGGCGGCGCAGCCCACGACTCGACGAAAAATTCGACTGGTGTGTTATTCGTCTTGGCATGCCGGGTGAGATAAAAGGCATAGTGGTTGACACGGCATTTTTTCGCGGTAATTATCCGTCGCACTGTTCACTCGAAGCCTGCACATTTGACGGCCAGCCCGAGATCTCGCAATTGCTCGGTGCCAATACAGATTGGAAAGAAATTCTTCCTCTGTCAGCATTGGAGGGTGATTCAAAGAATAGTTTTGAGATTGCTCATCCCGAATGTGTGACACATTTGCGGTTCAAGATCTTTCCTGACGGCGGTGTTGCGAGGCTTCGCATTCACGGCAATGTTTTGCCGAATTGGGATGCACTCAAGAAACGAAACAGCGAGATCGACCTCGCGGCGGCTGAAAATGGCGGTGACGTGCCGCTTGCGAGCGATATGTTTTTTGGCCATCGTCAAAATCTCATTATGCCGGGCCTCGCGCAGGATATGAGCGACGGCTGGGAATCGCAGCGGCGTCGCGGCCCCGGCCACGATTGGTGCATCGTCAAGCTCGGCACCAAAGGCACGATAACACGCGTCGAGATCGACACATCACATTTTAAAGGTAACTATCCGGAAAGCTGCACGCTTGAAGGCGGCATTTCAGATAACGGCGATCTGAATAACATTGAGTGGAGCGAGCTTTTGCCGATGTCGAAATTGCAGGCGCACACGCGGCATACATTTGCGGAAGAACTGGTTGAGCTCGGCGACATAACACACGTGCGATTTAACATCTTTCCAGACGGCGGCGTTAGCCGCTTGCGTCTGTTTGGACGAATAGCAGTATAAACTTGCGTAAATTTCACATTTACAAAAATCTTGAGCAGCTCAACAAGCTGTCTAAGGACAAAGCCGAAGCGACATTTCGCGACTGTTGCGGCTCGTCCGAATGGGCACGGCTTATGACTCAGGCGAGGCCATTTGCGATGATCGATGATCTGTACAAAAAGGCTGAAGATATTTGGTTTACGCTCTCCTCGGTCGACCATCTTGAGGCCTTCGCATCTCATCCGAAGATAGGTTCAAAAAAGGCCGCCCCAGCGCAGCAGGCCAAATCGGCCAAATGGTCTTCCGACGAGCAAGCGGGAATGAATAAAGCTGACGAGAAGATAAAAAAACAACTTGCAGAAGCCAACAGCTTGTATCTTGAAAAGTTCGGGTTTATATTTATCGTCTGTGCTACCGGAAAGTCGGCGGACGAGATGCTTGCCATCTGTCGAGCACGTTTAGGCAATTCTGCCGCAACTGAGTTACAAATTGCAGCAGAGGAACAGCGAAAGATCACTGAGATCAGACTGAACAAACTTTTAGAAAAATGAGCGCCATCACCACACATATTCTTGACACCACATCAGGCCAACCGGGAGCAGGCATCCCAGTGACTTTGGAACGCAAGACACATACGTCCGGCTGGCAGAGTGTTGCCGATGGAATTACTGACATCGACGGCCGAGTCAACGACCTGCTGTCGGCAACCGAGGCTTTTCTTCCCGGCCACTATCGCTTGATCTTCGATACGGGCGCATATTTTGCTATGAAGAATATGGAATGTTTTTTCCCGATGGTCACCGTGGGTTTTGTAGTAAAAGACCCCGTTCAGCACTATCATGTGCCGCTGCTTCTGAGCCCGTTCGGATATTCGACATACCGCGGAAGCTAATATATGCCCATTAAGATCGCTCATGATAATTACGGCAAATCGCGTGTGCGTCTTATAAAGGTCGCGCGTTCCGCGAAACGTCACGAGCTGCAAAACCTCACTCTCAACATCGCTCTCGAAGGCGATTTCGATGCCATTCACACTGTCGGCGACAACAGCCTTTGTCTGCCGACCGATACTATGAAGAACACGGTCTATGCGCTCGCCGGGCAAACGCAGGAGATAGAGGTGGTCGAGGCTTTCGGTCGGCGGCTTGCCACGCATTTTCTCGAGAATAATCCGCAAGTGTCGCGCGTCATTATAGATATTTTTGAGACCTCATGGAAGCGAATGAAATTTGACGGCAAGGAGCACGATATTTCATTCGTAAAAGGCAGCGGCGAAAAACGCACTGCAAAGATCACCGCCGACCGCGACAATGTAACCATCGAATCAGGCGTTGAGGATCTGATCGTGTTAAAAACGACCGACTCCGGTTTTGTCGGCTTTATTAAAGATGC
>CAZUEI010000146.1:0-5853 GCA_964618985.1 uncultured Chloracidobacterium sp. | reverse complement strand
AGGTGACTATTCCGCCGTCTAGTGTTGTGGCAATGGACACGGATGATTTCGGGACAAATAAGAAAGGCATCAAAAAGCCGCCTCTTAGTTTGGCAAATTCGGTCATCACAAAGAAGGTGAGCGATATGACCGATCCAATTCTTCCGGCGTATTCGGCCATAAAGGTAAGCAGCGAAATAAAGACTCAGCCGCCAAAGGCTGACGTTGTTGCGGCACAAGCGAAAGTCGGCGCCGCTCCGCGAAAGACGGACGCTCCGCTTGATAAGGAACTTCGCACGACGCGAATATTGGGAGGCCGGGAGCCGCTCGTTATTACGAACGACACTGGCGGCGTTAAACCGGTTCTTATCACTCCATCGGATACACGTGACATGCGCAAAACAGGAGCGGTAACGCGCGAGCCATCGGTCAAACAAAACACCATGCCGCCGATCAGACAAGCTCCGGTTCAAACGCCTCCGGCAAATACCGGTGACGATACCAACAGCCAGCCTGTGAAAGTTCCTCCAACGCGTCAACCGCCTGTAAGGCAGGCACCGCCACAAAGCGATCCGCCTGTTCGCCAGCCGCCGCGCTCCCAGCCTGCTCCGACAAGGCAGCCGCCTCGCTCTGAACCGGCTCCGACAAGACAGCCGCCTAAGCAGGAGAGCAAGCCGCCAGCAAAGGCTCCGTCGAGGGGAAGCAGTAAAGCACAGGAAGGTTGAAGTTGATATGAAACGAGTGGGGGGGCAAGCCCCCACTCGTTTTTTAATTCTGAAGAAAGATCGAGCCGTCAATATTTTCGGGGTTACCGACAACCACGAAGCGGAAATTCTTCATATATTTGTTGGCGACTCGTTGAACGTCGGCCGCTTTGACGTTTCGAATTCGGTCAAGAAATTCAAACGCGTTACGCCAACCGCCGCCGATCAATTCGTATTGTGCCAGTTCTGCCGCCTGTGCGGCGTTGGTTTCCTGCTTGAGATAATATGTGGTCAAAAAAAAGCCGGCCATTTCAGATATTGTTTCCTGAGAGGTATTGCCCTGCTTTAATTTTTGGATCTCCCCGAGCATTACGCGCACGGCTTCATTCGGGTTCACTGACGATACAACGATCGCGCCAGTATTTGCCGCATCATCGTTAATTGCCGCGTCAGGGGCATAAGAGAGATTTCGTTTCACTCTGACCTCCTGGAAAACCTGCGCCTGCAGGATGGCGATCGCGGTGCGCATCGCGTAGTAGTCATGATCGCGGATGGAAGGCGCGGCAAAAACGCCTTTGACATATTCGGTTTGCAGCGATCTCGACGTTATGTCAACGGTTGGCTTTTCAAAATTCAAAAGCGGCAGCGGCTTGTCCTTATAATCTCCGCGCAGTAGTTTTCCGAATGTCGCGGTGATCTGCTTTTGCAATACGTCAGGCTCAACGTCGCCTACGACAACCAGCAGCATGCGAGAAGCTTGCAGCAAAGTTTTATGATAAGCAGCAAGGTCGGCGGATCTGAATTTCGCAACGCTTTCAATAGTGCCGTCGGGCGCATTTGCATACGGATGGCCAGCGTAGATTATCTTGTCGTTAAGAGCTTCCAACGCTCCTTCGGGGGTATCCGACTCCGACCGCAGACCGGCGATCGTGTTTTCTCGGATTCGCTCAACGTCGTCTGGAGAAAATGACGGGTTGATCGCAACGTCGGCGAATATCTGCCATGAAGTATCGAAACTTTGCTTTGTGCAGGCTAGTGACAGCACGCTGAAATCGTAATTCGAGCCCGCACCGATGGCCGTTCCAGTGCTCGCTGTCATTTTACGCAGTTTTTGTCGCGGATAGGCTTTACTTCCCTCGGCTGCAACTCTCAGAGCAAAGGCTTCGATACCTGCGTTTTCGCTCGTTGTGTTCCTCACGCCTCCGCGAAAAAAAAGTCCGGCTGCGACGGTCGGGGTTCCAGGGCGGCGTTTGACGAGCACCTTCATTCCATTGACGTCGAATTCTGTCACCTGGTTTTTTGCAGCCGCCGATTGAGGAAAGGCAACATACATGGGTAACAAAATGATCGCCAACGCCAGCAAGAAGCGAATTAATTTATTGTGTGTCTGACCGGTCATTATTGTTTACCTCCGATCAGGTCTTCTGATGTGAGATTAGCTGTCGCCTGCTGTTCAGGCGATATCAGCGCTATGCCGATGTGTGGTTTTTTCTGAATGTAATTTTTAATGTATCGCGCAATGTCAGCGCGTGTGATGGCACGCAGGTTTTTGTGATAGCCGCGATAGTAATCTATGCCGGTCGTTGACCACCAGAAGCTGATCGTGTGCGTGTAGTCGCTGAGTTTTTCGCGGCGGAAAAGGTCTTCGGCTTCAAACTGCGTCTTTGAATTTTCAAGCTCTGCATCAGTGTAGTAGGCCGGGTCTGTAAACTTATCTATCTCTGCATACAACGCTTTTACCGCAGCTTTTGCTTTTTCGGCCGAGGTGACAAGTGTGATGCGTATCGGGCCGACATTTTTTTGCGTGTAATAATGCACATTTGCCGTAAGAGCCAGTCCACTGTCGATCATCGTCCGCTGAAAGCGCGAATCAGGCTGCTCGACAATGTTCGAAAAAACATCGGCGGCATAGGTCGCAGCGTCGTCTTTGCCTATCGAAGGACCTTGCCAGCCGATCTGCACGATCACGTTTTCGACGGGCTGAGTGATCACGATGCCCTCACTTTTCGAAAGCGGCGGGTGCTCGACGAGCGGATGCTTTATGAATGGATCTTCCCCACGCTGCCAATCGCCAAAAAGCTGTTCGGCAAGGCCGAAAACAATATCAGGGTTGACGTCGCCGGTGATGATGAGCGCCGAGTTGTTCGGGATGTAGTAACGTGATTGAATGAGCCGCATCTGTTCGACTGTTGCGCTGCTGACAGTTTCGCGCGTGCCTCCGGGACTTTTTCGCGAAGGGTATTTATAGAACAATTTATCGTGCAGTTCTCTGTCCAAAAAATAATACGGCTGCGACATGTTGCGGTCGAGTTCTGACAGCACGACTGTTTTTTCACCTGCAAATTCGTCCGCGTCAAAACTCGGGTATCTGGCCGAATCTTTTAGAAACTTCATCGCCGTCAGCAGATGCGGCGTGGTAGTCGTGAAATAATAATTAACGACTTCCTCATGCGTCTCGGCGTTGTTGACGATGCCGATCTGATCTATCTCGCTCAGATAGCTCGTGTCGCCGATACTTGATCTTAATTTTAGAGCTGGAGAACAAACTTGCTGTCCGTATGAGTTGAGTGGCCCGTTTTTCAACGCGGCTTCGCATTGAGCAAGGAGCCGCGCATTGTTCGTTTTAAAGAACATGTGCTCGTAAAGATGCGATAGGCCGTTTAGCTCCGGCGGTTCGGTAAACGAGCCGTTACGAACCGCAAGCTCGATCGTTACGAGCGGCACAGACGAATCGGCCAGCACGATCACTTGCAATCCGTTTGTGAGTGTTTTGGTAACGAACGGTATCTCATAAGCAGGCTGCTGTTTGACGGTTGTCGCGACTGGTTTTGTAGATGCTGCCCGTCGTTTCTGAGCGGGACTCTCGGTCGGCAGAAATGATAGTATCAGGAGAGATAAGGCGAGTAGTTTTTTCATAAATGGCTTGGCCTAAATCGAATGTAACATACGGAGATAAATAAATGGAACGCGACAATTTGATGCACGGCGCACGCACCGCGTTGAATACGGATATGGATATAAGGGCGTGGTGCGAAAACTATCTAAAAGAAAAAACACGATCCGAGATGTCAGAAATGACGGAAGAAGAGTTCGAGAAGCACTGGAAATATCATAAACCTGAAATAATTCACGCAGGCGCCGCAGAAGCGATGGCCGCCTTTCGGCAAAGTAAAAAGTAAAAAGGAAAAAGGCAAAAAAGAATGGCAAAACCGGTTCCTTCCGATTTTGCCATTTTACTTTTGCCTTTTGATTTGGGTTAGACGCCAGGCATTGCTTTCTTAAGTGGTTTCAGGATCGCGAACAAAACAACCGCCATTACCAAGGCCATGCACGCAAGCACGAGGAAAAACGTTGATTGCAGCCAAATGTCCCAGAAAACACCGATTTGTGTGAGCTTGTTACCGATGGCAGTTGCAACGAACCAGCCTCCCATCAACATGCCGCGCATGCTGATCGGAGCCACCTTAGAAACGAGCGACAATCCCATCGGCGAGAGCATCAGTTCGCCTAAAGTCACGATTGCATAGGCGAGAATCAACCAAAACGGCGAGACGCGGAACAAATAAGCATTTTGCAAGAATGCGTTTTTGTGGGCGTCGCCCTGTCCAGGAGCAACCTTGTTGATGGTGTCTATGAACTGCTGGTCGCCCGGTGTTGTGACCTTTGTGGCTGCCTGTTCGATCTTTGGCGAAAACTTGACCCCGTCGATGAGGTTTTTGCCGTCGTCGCTTTTGGCCGCCATCAACTTATCTATAAGCTCTTTAGGAACGCCCTGCGATACTAGATTTTTAGCGGCTCGTTCGTTTATGCGGAAGGAGCCTGCGGCTATCTGCTCAGGCGTTTTTTGCATCCCCTCGCCGATCGACGCTCCAAGATAAAGAACGAGGAACGAGATGCCGGTGAGCGTCATTCCGAAAGCCATCTTTGTCGGCGTCGAGGGTTCTTTTCCACGTTTATCGAGAAATCCCCAAAACCAGACGAGCGGAAACGTTAGCGTCAGCACCCAAAATGCGTTGATCGAGTTTGAGATCGTACCCGTAACATTCCAATTTGTATTGTCGTCGGCAAAATAGGTTAGCGTTGAACCATTCTGGTGAAAGACCATCCAAAAAACGATGACGATGGCAAAAACGACACACAGTGCCAAAACGCGTTTCCAGTTTGGAACGGTGTCCATCAAAGCCTGTTTAGCACGCGATTTAGCCGCATCGCTGCCTTCCTCGACATCAGGCAAATCGACCACATCCGCCTCGATGCCTGCGGCTTTGTCAGCGCGGGCTTTCTGCCGTGCAGCAAGAGCATTTGGGTCTTCGACGAGAGCCTTGAATTTCCATAGGATGCCGACCGAGATGACCATTCCAAAAGCCGCTACGGCAAACGCGGGGTGAACGCCGAAATTCTGTTTGACGATCTCCATTATGATCGGAGCCGCAAACGCGCCGACATTGATACCGAAATAGAAGATGTTATAGGCGCGGTCTTTTAAATGGCTGCCTTCGGGATAGAGATTGCCGACCATCGTCGAAACATTGGGTTTAAAGAAGCCGTTTCCGATGACGAGGCAGGTGAGCGCAAGATAGACAGCCCAGATCGCAGGTATTGAAAGCAAGCCGTGGCCCGCCATAAAGAAGAAGCCGCCGATCATGACGGCCTTTCGATAACCCGTTATCTTGTCCGCGATCAGCCCGCCGATCAGCGGGCTCGCGTAAACGAACATCAAATAATTCGCATACAGTGACGTTGCCTCAGCAGCCGTCCAGCCAAAACCCTCAACCGGATCGCGTAAATACAGTACAAAAAGCGCGAGCATCGAGTAGAACGAAAATCGTTCCCACATCTCGGTCGCAAATAACACATATAGCCCTTTCGGATGTTTGCCTGATTCGACGGCTAGTCCGCCATTGATCGTACCTGCATTAGCGCTCACAATATTTAGCTCCTTACATGGTTTTGATTTTCGGAAGAGTTAGGCAAAATATAGCAAATTCAGCGGCAATTTGCGAGATAACAGAGATTGCACTAAACTTTTCATATGCCCTTGTAGCTCAACGGTAGAGCACGCGGCTCATAATCGCTTGGTTGTAGGTTCGAATCCTTCCGAGGGCATACTCACTTTTACATTTTCCCAACAGACTATTTTTTCATCTCTTGTTCAATCAATGACCTAAGA
>CAZUEI010000145.1:0-5884 GCA_964618985.1 uncultured Chloracidobacterium sp. | reverse complement strand
CCTTCGGGAATCGCACGATTGACGGCCTGAAAGGCTTTCCAGCCAATATCAGCCATCTTTGAGACGGCCTTCGACCCGGCCATGCCTTTCGTATTTCCTTCTCCGCGTCTGAAATTATCGCTAAACATAGAGTTTGTTCAAAACAATCAATAATTTTAACAGAAATCGGGAAACAAGGCTATTACAACTGCTTGCATTTCTAAAACCGTAGAAGCGGATCACATGACCATAAACTATTTCGTTAGAAGCGGTTTGAGAGCTTTGTAAATATTGTCAGCCATTATCTTTGCGCCTTCGGCGTTTGGGTGTATGCCGTCGGCTTGGTTGAGTTCCTTTTTCAGTGCGACGTTTTCAAGTAGGAATGGAAGGAATTCGACCTTGTGCTCGGTGGCAAGGTCCGGAAAAGCCATCATAAAATCGCGTTGATATTCCGCGCCCATCGTTGGAGGAGCGAGCATGCCGCAGAGCAGTATCTCGAGATTTTTGGCTTTTGCTTTGCGGATGATCTTTTCGAGGTTGTCCTTCATTTTTTCAACCGGCATGCCGCGAAGAAGGTCGTTGGCTCCGAGTTCGAGGATCAGGATCTTTGCGTTTTCCTGCTCCAGGACCCAATCGCTTCGCTCGAGGCCTCCAAGGCTCGTATCGCCCGAGACGCCGGCGTTCACCACCTCGAAATCGTAACCGTCGGCCTTCAGCTTCTGCTGCAAAAGATACGGGTAAGATTCTTTCTCGGAAAGGCCGAATCCGGCGGTCAGACTGTCGCCAAATGCAATGATCTTAGGCCGGTTCGCAACATTCTGCGGGATTACGAGCGGCCTGTTTATCGCTGATCCGTTGTTCGGTCTGTCGCTCGATCTGCTGCATGACGTGATAGCGAAGGAGAAAAATATGAAACTAAGAACTACCGTTTTTCGAATATCATAACGCATAATTTGTCGCTTTATTGTACGCTAAACCATTAGCGAAAGATGCATTTTATATGATCGAATTACGGAACGTAACCAAAACCGTCCGCTCTGGAGTTGAAGATCTGACGATACTCAATGATGTTTCGTTCGGGATCCCGGACGGCCAGTTTGTCGCCGTCACCGGCGCCTCTGGCAGCGGCAAATCGACGCTGCTTGGTTTGATCGCCGGTCTCGACGCACCGACATCAGGCAGCATAATGATCGACACCGACGAGATCACAAAAATGAGCGAAGATGGCCTCGCCAGCATCCGAAGCGAAAAGATCGGCTTTGTTTTCCAGTCGTTTCACCTGATCCCGAGCCTGACCGCTTACGAAAATATCCTGATTCCGATGGAAATCCTCGGCCTTTCGGATGTTGGGACAAGAGCAAACCGTCTACTAGAACAGGTCGATCTCACAAATCGCGGCCATCATTATCCGGCAGAACTTTCCGGTGGTGAGCAGCAGCGTGTCGCCATTGCGAGGGCGTTTGCCAATTCGCCAAAGATTCTTCTCGCTGACGAGCCGACGGGCAATCTCGATTCAAAAAACGGCCAGCATATTTTTGATCTTATGAAAGACCTGCATCGCCAAAACAATGTGACTTTGGTACTCGTAACTCACGATGCGACATTGGCCTCACAAGCTCAACGGCAGATCGTCCTCACCGACGGCCGCGTTTCAAGCGATGAGCCTAGTATTCCTGAATAATGAAGTTTATTTTCAACCTAACCCGACGCGAGATCCGCTCATCATGGCGGCGGTTGTTGTTTTTCTTTCTCTGCATTGCGTTGGGTGTCGGTTCGGTCGTTGCTCTCAGGTCGTTGATACAGAATTTGACGCGGGTCGTGGGTAACGACGCAAGAGCGTTGATGACGGCTGATGTCGAGGCTGCATCTACAAACGATTTTTCGCCGACCGACATTTCAATCATCGAAGAAGTCGTCGCTAAATTTCCGATAATCGAGGCCAGAAATGAGACGATCACAGTGGCATTGATGGCGCGGCCAGTCGATCCATCAAACGAGAGCCTCGAATTTATCGAACTAAAAGGCATCGAACCGACATTCCCACTTGTTGGAACCTTCATGCTTTCGTCGGGCGAACCTTTTGAGTACAAGTTGCTCGAAAACAACGGCGCTGTTATTGCGAAAGTGCTGCTTGAAGAGCTAAAGGTCAAGGTCGGCGACAGACTACGTATCGGCGAAGGCGAGTTTCAGATACGTGCATCGTTTGACGAGGAACCGGGAGGTTCGAGCGGCTTTCGTATAGGAGCCCGCGTCTTTATAGAAAAAAAAGCATTCGAAAGCGCGGGCATCACGCGAAACTCAAGCCGTGTCCGACGCAGAATTCTTTATCGCACATCCGAAAATCCTACCGAGTTTGTAACGCAGCTTCGCGAGGCGCTAAAAGGCACAACGATACAGATCAACTCATACCGCGAACAACAGGAAAATCTCAGCGACCAGTTTGTGCGGATGGAGAATTATCTTTCGCTCACCGGCTTGCTGATACTCGTCCTCGGCGGAGTCGGGGTTTGGAATGTCGCCCGCGCGTTTGTCGAACAAAAAAGAAAAACTGTCGCTGTTCTTAAATGTCTCGGTGCCAGCGGCATGTGGATAATAACTGTTTATCTGTTACAAATTCTCGTTCTCGGCCTGATCGGAAGTTTGTTCGGAGTTTTTTTGGCCCAGTGCGGATTGTGGCTCGCCGGATGGCGTTTTTCTGACGCTTTGCCCGCAAAAATGAGCTACACGGTCAATCTCTCGACCGCGTGGCAGGGAATTATTCTCGGCGTGTTAATATCGCTGCTCTTTTCAGCATTACCTCTGCTGCAGATCAGATCGATCAAACCCAAACTATTGCTCCGCGATGAGAACAACGTCAACATTTCAAAGCTCGACCGGACAAAATGGTTATTCGGCGCCTTTTCCCTTGCCGGACTGCTTGCCCTCGCGGTGTGGCAAGCGGGTTCGTTTACCGTCGGAGCCTTATTTCTTGGCGGCTTGGCCGCGACGGGACTTGTCCTTTATTTTGCGGCCGCGGTCTTAACCTGGTTGTTAAAAAAGGTGCGACGCTCGAGTTCGTTCTCTGTTCGTCAGGCCATCAACTCGATGTACCGGCCCGGAAATCAAACGAGGATCATTTTACTCGCGGTGGGTTTGGGAGCATTTGTCGTTTTAACGGTTCAGACAATGCAGGCGAATCTTGTCCGCGAATTCGATTTTTCCCGTAATGAAAAGCTGCCGAGTCTCATCTTCGTCGATATTCAGAAAAGCCAGATCGACAACGTCGCAGGGATCATCGAGGAAAGGTTAAGCGAAAAACCCGAAACTCTCCCGACTGTTCGCGGCCGCATCGCTTTTATCAACGGCGAGCCGATCGATTACCAACAGCGTGATATACGCCAGCAGCAGGGCCAGATCGGACGTGAATTTGCTCTGACCTATCGCGATAAATTGGAAGAGAACGAATCTCTGGTTTCGGGAGCGTGGTGGACGCGAGACGAGGTCGCCGACACGCCCGAGGTTTCCGTCGAAGAAGGAATGGCCCAAACACTGAAGGTCACGGCGGGCGATTCGATGACGTTTGATATTTCGGGGCGAAAGATAACCGCGCGCGTCGCAAGTATCCGCAAAATAGACGTAAAAAATACGCGAACTGCTTTCGTCTTCGTTTTCCGTCCGGGAGTGCTGGAAACTGCACCACAGACCTACGCCGCGACCGTCGTAAAACACGTGCCGCCGACCGAACGCCAACGGCTCCAGCGCGAAGTGCTCGACAAATTTCCGAATGTGCAGATCTTTGATGTTGCCGATATCGTCGCCGCGGTTCAGCGGCTAATCAATAATTTTGTACTTGCGATCTCTTTCGTCGGCAGCTTCGTGTTGCTGAGCGGGATTTTGATCTTGATCGGGTCGGTCGCGCTTACAAAATCGCAGAGAATCTATGAGAACGCCGTTCTGAAAACGCTGGGCGCCAACCGCCGAACGCTGACGACGATCCTGTTTGCTGAATACGGGCTTCTTGGATTCCTGGCCGGCATTATCGCGACGGGATTTGCAGTTAGCCTTTCCTATGTCGTGAGCCGCTATTTGATGGACATCGAATGGCAATTCGATCCTTTGACTGCCTTTGCGGGCGTGTTGATAACGACCTTTCTTGTGACTATCGTAGGCGTCGCAGCCAGCTTTGACGTGTTGTTCCGAAAGCCGCTGACGACGCTTCGTTCGCAGTAAGAGTTTTTCACCACAAAGGCACAAAGGACACAAAGGATATTTTGACTTTGTGTCCTTTGTGCCTTTGTGGTGAATTCTTCTAAGAATTGAACGGATGCTTTTCCAGCACGGCGCGCATGCTGACTTGGCCGAATAGGGTTTCGAGATACGCCCCAAAGCGATGGAGGATCGGCACGAGATCTTTGGTTTGTTTTGTGACCAGGATTTCTTCGACAAAACGCTCAAATGTCTCAGTGTCCTTATAAAACAGGAAATTTATTGTGCCGTTCATGAACTCACGTAGTGACCTGTTAAGCGACTCGATCTGTTGTTTTTCAGGTTCTTGTTCAGCCGCCTGCGTGAGCCGCACAAGATTCCAAAGCTCGCGGCGCAGTGTGAGCGATCTTTCAAAGTTGAGCTGATAACTTGGAAACAAAGTCAACACGTTAACTGACGGGTCAATCAGGCGAGCCATGCCCGCGAGCGTCTGCTGAAAACTCTCATTTAGCATCGAATAAGCAGTCTCCATAAAGGCATGGACAGCCGGCGGCGGACGCAAACCTGACAACCCCGCCAATTCGTGCGTGTAAACCTTTTTTAATTCGATAGAGGCCGTATAGGAAGCGGCGTCAAGCGCTCCAAACAGCTCGGCCTCTTCATTTGGAAAGCGTTTAAGGCGGTTGTCTATATAACACAGCAGATCTGAGATCTGATCGTTTACGCGCGAAAATATAACCAATGCGGGTTTGAGCGGTTCGTCCGCTTCGAGCATTTTCCCGACGACGCTCAGCCATTTTAGGACTTTTGCAAATCGCGGCAGGATGAGAGCCAGTTCCGCGTTTTCCTCAGACATTGGTGCTTCTGTCGCTGCAAAACTTTTTAACGGCTCGGGCAGGAACTGCTCTCCGCACATTTCGGCGTCTCGTATCAATTTATGAAACGCGGCAAGGCGGTCAAATTTCTCGCTCAATAAATTGCTCCACGCTTTCCATTCGCCGATGCCGAGCGGTTCGGCGCGGATAATGCACTGCCCTATCTGGATCGAGTCGCGAAGCGCCGCCGCGAGATCGTCGATCTCGGCATCGGTCAAACCGAGGTACTCGCTCATACCGGCCTGTTCGTCACGGTTTTTCAAAACCAAAAGCCTCGCATTCAGCTTTTGGCATCGCATAAGAGTGGATTGCGTAAGCCGAAACTCCTTCGACAGATCGGTGAGCGGCTTTGCGGTGTCGCTGGCACGAAACATATAATGCCCGGCACCTAAAAAGCTTTCGAGCCCCGAAAGCCAGATGCCCAGCTCGACCGCCGTTTCAGTATCACCCTGGTCAGGTGAAACTGTCTTTTCGCGGCGCGGCGCGTCCGTCACCGCTCGTTCGCCGGCAATTATATCGGTAGGACTATCTATCACTGCTGCCAATTTAGGAATTCCTCTATGAAACTAGGTGGAGCGCTGGTGGTAAGGTGCGGATTTCACCGCTATTTAATTATACCTATCTTGCCGAGGTCTTGGCAATAGAAATGTCTGAGGAAATGCAGAAGCCCGCACGTAAGTAAGGGCGGTACATTCAACGTTGAATCTACCGCCCCGATGTTCGCGTCGTTCACGATTTCTAGAACAACTCAACCCGCCCGTCGCTCACCATCACGCCCGAATCGCCCTCATTGAATATCAAATTCTCAAATTTCAAATATGAAATGGATCCAACACCGCCAACCG
>CAZUEI010000144.1:0-5886 GCA_964618985.1 uncultured Chloracidobacterium sp. | reverse complement strand
GAGATGCCTTTGGCGATCATTTGGGCGGCGTAGATCAGCAGGCGGGTCGAGACGCCTTCCTCGAGGCCGTGTCCGCGGAGGTTGCGGACTTTTTGGCCAATCTTTACGAGGTCGGCAGCGGTTGATTCGTCTATGCCGCCTTCCTTTGCGACGATCGCAGTCTCGGCTTCCGGTTCGGGGTAATCGAACTCCATTGCAACGAACCGCTGACGCGTCGATTGTTTGAGGTCCTTGAGGATCGATTGGTAGCCCGGATTGTAGCTGACGACGAGCATGAATTCAGGCGGAGCTTCGATGACGGTGCCGCGTTTTTCGATCGGCAATCGGCGGCGGTCGTCGGTCAACGGGTGAATGATGACAACCGTGTCCTTTCGCGCCTCGACGACCTCGTCGAGATAGCAGATCGCACCGCAGCGAACAGCCGTCGTGAGCGGCCCGTCATGCCAGACCGTTTCTTCGCCTTCAAGGAGAAATCTTCCGACGAGATCGGTCGAGGAAAGGTCTTCGTGACAGGCGACGGTGATCAGCGGGCGGTTGAGCCGGTGCGCCATGTATTCGACAAAACGTGTCTTGCCGCAGCCGGTCGGCCCTTTGAGCATCGCCGGCAAACGCGCTGCAAACGCTGCTTCGAAAAGCTCGACCTCGTTCTTTAACGGCAAATAATACGGCTCGCTTGCGACCTTGTATTTTTCAACGGCCAATTCCATTGTTATATATTTTCAACGCAAAGACGCAAAGTTGCAAAGACGCAAAGTTCGCAAAGAATCTTATTTCGAATTGAATTTCGAGAAATCGCCCCAAATCGCAAACGTCGCTCCGACTTGCTGTATGTTAACGAACAATGTCTTTCCGTCGGGCGAGAATGTTGTTCCGGCAAATTCGCCTCGTGGCATTGTGGAAATATTCTCGGCAAAATTAGCGATACGGCCATCCGGAGTCAAGATACGAACCAAGTTTTCGGGCGTGCCACCGACACCGACATAGCCGCTGTCTTCGCAAACAAAAAGCAAATTTGTTTTTGGCAGCAGACACAGATTGTCCGGCATATCGAGCAGCGAACGATCGGTCGATTCGAACAGAAGTGTGAGACGGCCTGTGTCCTTTGCGATCGGCGAATACATCCATATCTGGCCGCCTTTAGAATCGCCTCCATCTGTCGCAGAAAAATAAATTCGTCCGTATTTATCGGCGCAGCAACCTTCAAGCCGGGCAAAGGTCGCCGCGCCTTTTGCAATGCCCTGCTTGTAAACGGCAAGCGTATCTTCATCTGCTTCGGGCGGATCGGGGTGGTCGATCGTTACCCAGTTTGCGTCCAAAACAGTGTTTGGCTTTTGTCCTGTTCGTGAGTCGTACGCGGGTCTGCCTTTGATCGCGAGCATTTGCAGAACGCCGCCCTCGGCAAGGTGCTTTTTCCGGTTCGGCAAAAAACGATAAAAGCCGCAAGTCTTATAATCCTCGGTCATATACACGACCCCTGACTTCGGATCGACGGCGACGGCCTCATGTTCAAATCTTCCCATCGCCTTTAGAGGTATCGCGGGAGCATTTGTATTTGCCGCGGCAAATACTTCGAAACAATATCCGTGCGGTTTGAAGAAACCGCCGTAATTTGTACCTCTGCTATTTACCCTGATCGTTGGGCCGAGCGTTGTCTCTTCACATGATATCCAGCTTCCCCACGGAGTCGCTCCGCCCGAGCAGTTGATAAGCGTTCCGGAAAGGCTGACAAAATCGCGGACGATCGTTCTCGTTTTCGGGTCAATTATTAATGTTGTCGTGCCGCCGCCCGCCGTTTCGTCATAATGATTGCCGGTGCCGATGGCCGAGCCGGGACGCGGTTTTTGGCCGCCGGTTACTTCATGGTTCCTGACGATTCGCAGCTCGCGGCCAACCATAAACGTCGCCATTCCGTCATGTAATGTAGGAGTTGGCTTTCCGTCCGTCAGGAGAGAGCCTTGTTTGCCTATAATGTTGTATTCAAACCCTTTAGGCAGTTTCAAAAGGGTCTCGCCGGTGTTGTTCGCAGCCGTCGGAAAAAGCTCGCCGTATCCCGCGGCTGTCATTTTCGATGTATCCACGCCCTGCGCAAACAGCAGATCGCGGCGGCTGAAACTCGCACACGCGATGGCGAGACCGGCTGTCCCGCATGCGAGATTAGAAATAAATGACCGCCTGTCCATTGTATTCAATTCTAATACTTATGATGTTCGTGATGATAATCGTCAGATGTTAACATCTTGATAATTCTTTATGCTGCGGATCATACAGGCGACCACACAAGAACAAGTTGATGAAGCCCGAATGTTATTTCGAGAATACGAAGAGTGGCTCGGGCTCAATCTGTGCTTCCAAGGTTTTGAAGCGGAGTTGGCCGAATTGCCTGGCAAATATGCGCCGCCGGATGGCCGTTTGTATCTTGCATATTCGGATGATGTCCTCGCGGGCTGTATTGCAATGAGAAAGTTGGAGGATAATATCTGCGAGATGAAACGGCTATATGTTCGTGATGAATTTCGAGGGCAAAAGATAGGTGTTCAGCTTATCGAGCGGGTTGTCGCCGATTCCCGCGAGATCGGTTACAAAAAAATGCGGCTCGACACCTATCCCGCAAAAATGGAAAAAGCCGTGAGCCTTTACGAATCACACGGCTTTCGGCAGATAGAGCCTTACTACGAAAATCCTCACGAAGGCGTTCTATTTATGGAACTTTCGCTTTGAGGAGGTTTAAGCGGATCAATGGAAAACGAGTCCGGCTCCTATTCGGAAATTACTCTGCGTCCTTCCGGGTATTGTGAAATCTGCAAAATCCTGGTGTCGGAAGAAGATTGGATTGTAATCGACCTGGATAACACGGACACTAACGCGATTGTTAACCCGCATGTCCACGCCACCGCCCCAAACCATCGCAAAGTTGTTTGTCGAGCCACCATCGTCAAAAGGATCGCCGTCAACGACGCCGTTAAAATCTAGCGATTGGTGCGCAATGCCTGCCATGATATGGGCAAATGGCCGAAAACGCCCCCCTTCGACCTTGTTATCCTTGAATTGGAGGCCGCCGAGAAATTGCGTCGTGCGAAATCTAATATCCACATGATCCGGACCATCCACAACATTCCACGACTTATTATGAAATGAGAAATCGCCTTTGATCCCAATGTAACGATGCACGTTACCGGTAATAGAAGCATTGACGCCGTGCGAGCCTACCCTATTGTCGAGGCTTGAATCAAGTTCGTCGAGTCCTGTATCAGTATTCAAATAAGAATAGCCAACATAAGTCTCCACTTTGATATTGTCATCCTGCCCAATAACGGTGGACGCAGCTGCGAAGAAAACAAGGCAAACCGCGATCATTACTCCGAAAAATATCTTCATATTGTTCTCCTTGGTTATTTGAGTGAGCGTTTGTCGAAGGTTCGACAGGAAAAGCTGTGGGTGATCTCCCAAACAGCATTTACACCTTAAACAAACAAAAAGAGACTGTCAAGACATTTTTTTCGTCACTGTGGTAGCTTATTTCATCGGTTTTCGCGGCATTTTTTCATCCATCATTGCGGCCTGATAGACGAAGGCGGCGACGATGATCGAGATCTGTTTCATGTCGTCAGCCTGGATGCGGTCGAAGACGTCCATGTTCGAATGGTGCGTGCGTGTGTCATATTCGATCTCGTCCTGGATGAATTGAAAGCCCGGCAATCCGATCGCGTCAAAGGCGAGATGGTCTGTGCCGCCGGTGTTTGACAACGTAAGCGTGTTGGCGCTCATGTCTTTATCGGCGGAGAACCACTTTGTGTCTTTGAAAGGCTCAAGCCATTTGCGAAAGATCTCGCGAACACCATTATTGCCCTGCATATAAACCCCGCGCACTTTGCCGGTGCCGTTGTCGATATTGAAATAGGCTGAGAGTTTGTCGTAATCGGCACCTTTTACAAGCTCCGGTTTCGGCGCATTCGGATCGGGCGGGCCAAAATTATTCCGTGCACCTTTCATCTCGCCGAAATGCTGTTTTACATAGGCACGCGAGCCGAGCAGGCCTTGTTCCTCACCTGTCCAAAGAGCAATGCGGATCGTCCGACGCGGCTTAAGGCCGAGAGTTTGGATAATGCGAATCGCTTCCATCATCACGGCGCATCCGGCGCCGTTGTCAGTGGCTCCGGTTCCGCCCTGCCACGAATCGAGATGGCCGCCGAGCATAACGACCTCGTCCGCTTTATCACTGCCCGGGATCTCTGCGATCGTGTTGTAGCCGTTAAGGTCAGCGTCGTCATATTGAACCGCCAGATCGACCGTCATCGTGACCTTTTCGCCGGCGTCCACCATGCGGGCGACGCGGTTAAAATGCTCGGCCGCCGCGCTGATCTGAATTGGAATGTTTGCTCCTTTGTCATAAAGCCGAACCTGCGGAGCAGCTTGCGCTCCATCTGCCGGCGGTGGCGGCTGAACTGCGGAAGCTTGTTGAACAAAGATCGTTCCGCCGTCGCCGCGTCCGGCGTCGATGATAATTGCTGCTCCTTCATCAGCTAAAAACTTTAAACGCTTGCCGTTGAACTGTTGCTGCAGCATGAACCGCGCAAACTCAGGATTTGGCGTTCCTGTCGGTTGGGCACGCCTTACGACGCTTGCGGGGTCGGGAGCATCTGCCAGATTCAGCAAGTCTTTATCAGTGGAACGCTTTGCCTGTGGCTCAAAATGAGCTTTCAGTTCACGCGGTGCGCCGACGAGGACGATCTTGCCTTTCAGCTTGCCTTTATATTGCTCGAGTTCTTCCTCTTTAGTCGCCTTGAAATGAACAACCTCGCCTGTGTAAGCCGTGCTTGCCGGAACGGGCAAATCCTTGCCCTTTTTTGCAGATGGCGGAGGCGGGAGCAATGTGTCGGTTCCGGGCGACCAAGCCTTTGGATAAGCGATCATCGGAAATGCCGTCGGGCCGTCGACCATCGCGTAAAACTTTTTCAATGTCCATCCGCGTCCGAACGGCCCCCACGATTCAAGGTGAGCGTTTTGCATTCCCCACTTCGCGAGCGTGTCGCGCGTCCATTCGTTAGCGCGTTTTGCTCCGGTGCTGGCAGTAAGCCGCGGGCCAATGACATCTGACATATAGCTCAAGGTCTGCATAACCTGTGAGCGGTTGATACCCTCGTCTTTGATCTTGTCGATGTCTTCTTTTGACGCGGTGTAAACCGCCGACTGGCCGAACGTTACCGTCGGCATTAAAAAGGCATACAGCAAAAATACCGCTAAAACTTTGCGTTTTATCATTATAGGTTCTCCAGAAATAGTCGAATTGAATCGAATGAATTAATACTACATTCGCGGGCAGAATGTTTCAAATCCATTTCCGGTTAGGCCGTGCGTCCCAGAGATTTTTCGCCACCGGGAGCACAGAGACCATAGAGAAAATTGTTCTTTGCCTAGTTTGCGTTCTCGGCATTAAAATTCTTTCCGCGCGTCCCAGAGATTTTTTCACCACAAAGGCACGAAGGGTAGGAAGAAATTAAACCAGTCGATGGTCTGATGTGTGCGTCCCAGAGATTTTTTTTAACGCAAAGTCGCAAAGAAGCAAAGTCGGAAAGAGGTCCGAGAAATGCGCGTCCCAGAGAGTTAGGATTCAGGAACCCAGTCGCTACCGCTCCCGGTTCCGACTGCGCGTCCCAGTTACCTTTTCATCACAAAGGCACGAATAACTCGTTTTGCGTCCCAAATAAATTTTCAAAGATCATACCGCCTCCGGCGGGTTGTTCGTCGCGGTTGGCGACAGGAAGGATTCTTGCGTCCCAGAGAATGTGCGCAGTTCCTTGGGATGGGCACGCCCGTTCACACTCGCGTTTCTGCCCGTAAGATCGTGCGCCCCGGAGAATCATGGAGATCCGCGTCCCAGAGAAATTT
>CAZUEI010000143.1:0-5893 GCA_964618985.1 uncultured Chloracidobacterium sp. | reverse complement strand
CTTTTACAAAAAAGATAATAACGAACAGTCCAAGCACGACCGGGACGGAGGCAAACAAAAACACTTGCTGGTATTCGCCGAGAGTTGGATTTTGTGTGTTCGCCGCAAAGATCGACAAAAGAACAAATGCAGCGACCGGCCCTAAAACTGCGCCGAGATGATCGGCTGCCCTGTTAAATCCAAACGCAAAACCACGCTGATTTTGAGGAACACTCTCTGCAAGCAGCGCGTCACGAGGCGCGCCGCGAATGCCCTTGCCGACGCGGTCTGTCATTCGCACGACAAGCACCTGTGGCCAGCTTGTCACAAATCCCAGAAACGGCCTCGTTATCGCCGCCAGTGAGTACCCCAGAAGAACCGGGAGTTTTCTTTTTGAAAACCGGTCGCTCAAATAGCCGGAAAAGAGTTTTAAAAGGCTGGCAACGGATTCGGCAAAACCTTCTATGAGGCCGATAGCAAACGGCGATGCACCCAAACTCAACGCCAAAAACGCCGGGAGCAGCGGATAGACTATTTCGCTCGACGTGTCGTTCAGCAGCGCAACAAAACTGAGAGCAACCACGTTTCGCGGCAGGCTGGTGTATCGCCGCCAACCCGAGATCTGTTGTTCAGGACGGCTCATTTGTAAATGTTATTTTGTCTGGGTTGCCTTGGGCCGCTCGGCTCGTGAAGGCTTGCCACCGCCGAGCCACCAGAATGAAATGCTTCCTGCAATGGCGATAAGAATGATCGTCGCAACTATCGCGAGTCGGAACGCCATTTTCACCGTCTTTCGTAACATTCTGAACACCACATAAGCAACAGCGGCAAAAACGAGAACAAAGGCGGCAGCCGCGATTATTGTGACGCTGTTAATCGGGATCGCTTCGATAAATATAGTCACTCTGCTGTCTCCTTCGATGCGCGTTCGATCGCGTCAATGTCTTCGTCGCTAAGTGCTTGCGTTTCGCTCGGAATATTATATTCGCCGTCCGCCCATGCTCCGAAATCCAGCAGTTTGCATCGCTCAGAGCAAAACGGCCGGTATTCATTATCCGTATATTCTGTTTCCTTGCCGCAATACGGGCATTTTACTATCGGCATCGCTTTAGCATATCAAATCTTCTACAAAATTCTATTGAATCCGACGCTCAATGGTGACATCATTAATTACGAACATTGGCTTGTTCCTGAACGTATTTGATCAAAGGAAAGGAACTTTATTATGACCGATTACAAAGAAAAATTTGAACGTTGGCAGAAAAAAGCGACGGAGAAATTTGAAGAGATAGACGCCCAGCTTGGTCTCAAGGATAAGATCGAAGGCGGCGCGCGCGTCGTTGTCGAAACTGCCCAGAAAGGGGCCGGTTATATCAAAACCGAGGCAGAAAAAACCGAAGTCGGCAAACAGGCCGTCAAGGTCGCCGAAGATGTGATCTCCACGGCTAACGAGGCCGCCAAAACCGCGTGGGACGTCAGCGAACCAGTTCGCGACGTTGCAACAGACGCGGGTGCAAAGGCCGGAGGCGTGGTCGTCGATGTGGCTGGAAAGGCGGGCGAGATCATTGATGACGCCGCACAAACGGTCGGCACAAATGCAAAGCGTGTGTCAAAAGTCGTCGGCTTTGGATCGAGTCTTTCGACCACTCTGGACAGTGCCGTCAGATCGGCAAAGAAAGCTGTGGACTGGGCCGCCGAAGATCCCTTGCGTGCCGCTGCGACCGGTGCCTCGATGGCTATCGGCGCGGGTCTTGGGGTTGTTTTTACAGGATTAAGCTCGCATTGGCTTTTGAACTCAGCCATTCCGACATGGTCGGTCAAAAAGCTGGCTGAGAATTTTGACGGCTATCTAATACGCCGCGAAGAACTTATCGAAAAAGGCCAGCTTAACGAAGCTGACGCCGAACGCATCAAATTCGAGCGCGACATAGCAAAACGCATCGGTGCGCCATTGCTCGGAGCATTCTCATTTGCGTCAGGCGCCGTGATGATGACCAATATCTTTGACCCAAAAAATATCACGGGATTTCCTATCGGCACAATCATCGGCGGCAACCCGCTACTCGAAGGCGTCTGGTTTTTCGGTAACGGAATGGTGTGTTTTAAGACAAGTTACGATTTCTTTATGATCGCTCTAGACGGCCAGGAAGATGTTGAGAAGATGGTCAAAGAGATCAAGGGACTACTGCCGCAAGCAATTTAGTACGGCTTAAGCCGCAGAAGCACTTGCTGGAGGATAGAGCCGTTCGAATTCCGGGTCGCCGTGAAGTATTGCGAGGTCGGGGTCCTGGCGGACCCAGGTCGAGTTAATGTTTCCACCTTCCCAAGACTTCTTGAGTGCAGCCATTGCATCCTTGGGGTTGTTCATCGCACAAAAACAGCACGCGGTGTTGTAAAGGATCATCGTATCATCAGGACGCAAGGCAATGGCCATGTCCGCTTCGCGCTTGGCCTCTTCTAATCTGCCCTGCATGGCGTAATCGCTTGCAAGCAGCACCCGGGCACGGGCATCCTCGGGAACTTTCTTCAGGTGTTCCTCAAAAATTGCGATCTCGCGATGAGTGAAGTTTTTCAATGCCTCTGCCTTCCCAAGAGCACCAAGTGCGTTGTGAATAGGGATGGTCGTATTGTAGTTCTCACCGGCGTGCGCCAGCGCGTCCTCCATCATGTCCGCAATATCCTGGTAACGCCCAGCCTCGAACAGCGCCCGTCCTAACAAATAGTAGCCGCCATCGAGGTCCGGATGACTATCGAGAACTGTCCGCAATTTGTCAATCGCCTTTTCGTACTGCCGCTCGACGAAATCCACCCACGCTTCGGCCAGCCGTATCTCAGGCGCGTCATTCCCTTTCGCGCTTGCTTTCTGCGTGGCGGCAATAGCCCGGTCCATCCATTGCTGATCCCGTTCGAAGAAGTAGTAAAACTGAGTGCAAACGTGGGCAAGTCCCGCGTGGGCCAATGCAAAATCAGGATCGAGAGCCACGGCGCTCTCGTACATCTGGAGCGCAAACTGCAGATCCTGCCGTGCGACGCGGCGGGCATAATTCCTGCCGCGAAGATAGAGGTCGTAAGCCTGAAGATTCTCGGTTGGTTTTGCGGCAAGTGCCTGCTGTTCCTGCGGTGAAAGCGTGATCCGAAGTGCCGCAGCGATCTTTGATGCGATTTCATCCTGCACCTCAAAAATGTCTTCCATCTCGCGGTCATAACGTTCGGACCACAGCGGAAAATCCGTCGCGGCATCAATGAGCTGAGCGTTGATACGCAGCCGTGCTCCAGCACGGCGCAGGCTGCCGGTCAGCACATACGAAGCACCAAGTTCCTGTCCGACTTGTCCCGCCGTCACCGGCTTGTCCCGATAGGCAAGCACCATGGCACGAGAAAATGTCTTGAGCCGCTTGATCTTCGACAGTTCGGTAGTGATGTCCTCGGTAATGCCGTCGCGGAGGTATTCGTCCTCTTTCATCCCGCTCAGATTCTCGAAATAGAGAACCGCTATTGAATGTTCATGAACAGCCTGCGGAGCCCGCGTGCTGTGGATCGCGCTTGATTCGCCGGAGTGCCGCCCCGAATCGAGATCGCGCTTCAATCGCTTAAGCGCCGTCTTAAGATCGGTCGCGCTCTGATACCGCAGGTCGCGGTCCTTTTCCAGTGCCTGTCCGATGATACGGCCAAATTCCTGCGGCAGTGACGGATTGATCTGATTCAGCGGGGCAGGGTCTCGATTGAGAATGGAATCAAATACAACGGCCGATGTGTCTCCCTGAAAAGGAAGCGTACCAGTCGCCATCTGATATAGAACCGTCCCGATGGAAAACAGGTCGGTCCGGGCGTCGGTTATCTCGCCGCGAGCCTGTTCGGGCGACATGTACGCAACTGTTCCCATAGTCGCGCCGGCAGAGGTCAGCTCGTCAGCAATCGCCGTCGGAACATTGGAGGCGGCTTCCGGTTTCTGGCGGTCGATCTTTGCCAGGCCGAAGTCAAGTATCTTCGCCTGCCCACGCGAGGTAACAAATATGTTCGCCGGCTTGAGATCGCGATGGACAATGCCCTTGGAATGTGCCGATTCAAGTGCATCAACGATCTGCACGCCGAGTTTTAGCACCGAATCGATGTCCATTGGGCCGCTGCGAATGCGATCGGCGAGCGACTCACCATCCAGCAGCTCCATGACGATAAAATGATCAGACTCGTGCTGCTCGATACCGTGTATGGTGCAGATATTCGGATGATTGAGCGAGGATGCAGCCCGCGCCTCTCGCTGAAACCGCTGCAGAAGATTCTCGTCGCCGGCTAGCGCCGGTGTAAGGAACTTTAGCGCGACATGGCGGCCCAGATTGGTGTCTTCGGCCTCATAAACGACGCCCATCCCGCCTTCGCCAAGCTGCGAGGTGATGTGATAATGCGAGATGGTTTTGCCAAGCACGGAAATACCTCCGGATCAAAAATGAATATGAGTGCTATGTGCGACCATAGTAGTATAGCTGAACAAAGCAGTCAAGGAAATACACACTGCCGCTATCGATGCCTTTTAATTGATCTGTATCGGAAACGGAACAAAGCAAAGAGCAAAGATAACTAATGTAAGAAATGCAATAACTTTGCGCTTTGTATCGAGCGGTGTTTGGTCAAATGGTACAGGATGGCGGACACGCATCATGATCGCAAGTATTATTGCAATCAGAAATCCGCTCGGGCTTCCGTAAAAATACATACCCAAAACCGACAACACCGCCATTACGACAAACGCCACCCGGCCTGTCCAATAATGAACTTTTTCCCCAAGCACCGCATAGATCGCGTGACCGCCGTCGAGTTGGCCTGACGGTATTAAATTCAACGCCGTCACCAAAAGCCCGACCCATGCAGCAAAATAAAACGCGTTCCCAATGCCAAATTTAAGATCGATGCCGAAGCCCATTGCGAATAAACGCATCAACAGAGGATCGGTAAAGGTTAGAGTGCCTTGCGTATTACCAAGCTGCTCAGGCGTTACGACATGCATCGTTGCGAGGCCGATCAATGCGATTGGTATTAATGCAATAAAACCCGCGATCGGCCCTGCAACGCCGATGTCGAATACCACTTTTCGCGACGGCATCGGCGACAGTATTTTGATAAACGCCCCAAAAGTTCCCGCTGGCCCTATCATCGGCGGCGTTGGCAAGAAGAACGGCAGTGTCGCATCAACGCGGTAGATACGACAGGCGACATAATGTCCCATTTCGTGACAGATCAAAATGAACAGAAGCGAGAGTGAAAAACTCAGGCCGTCGCTTAAATATCCGGGCTTAGTAAGCAAATCACTGACCGCTTGGATGACCATCGCGATGTACAGCGTCGGTAGAGACACGAGCAATTGAACAAGTTCTTTTGCGGTTTGCGGATCGGGGATATCCAGTAACCCACCGCCCTTCCCGAATGGAAACAGCGTGCCCGCTACCGTCGCCGTGCAGAACGTAATCCCAAGCAGCAGAATGTGCTTGATCCATGTTTTGACGGTCGGCTTCATCACCGGCCGGCCGTAATATATCGGTTGTTCGACTGTTTCGGGGTCTGTCATTGGCAGGTCTAATAAAAAGATCGCAGCTCGCGCAAGGCCTACATCAGCCTGTCATCACGATCTACGATCGATAACCTTAATGATACTAAAAAGCGGGGCCTATCCTACGGCCTTTGCCGAAAGCTCTTTGCCGGGCTTGAATCTGATCGTCTTGCCCGCCGGAATAGGAACTTCCTTGCCGGTTCGCGGATTGCGTCCGACACCGCGTTTTCGCGGTTTGACGACAAACACACCAAACCCTCGCAATTCGATACGCCTTCCAGCGGCAAGAGCGTTCTTCATTGCTTCAAACAGCGAATCAACGACCTGCTCAGCCTTTTGCTTTGGCACGCCCGTCCGGTCGGCGACCATATT
>CAZUEI010000142.1:3280-5945 GCA_964618985.1 uncultured Chloracidobacterium sp. | reverse complement strand
GCGATAATTCTTTTCTGCCTCTGCCGTTTTTCCACGACTGTCCTCGAGAATTCCGAGCATTGTGTAAGCCTGCGCCGCCGGGCGTTTCTCGATCACTTTCTGATACTGTGCTATCGCTTCGTCAGTGCGATCCTGGGCCACAAGCAAAGCCGCGTATGCCGAATATGACGAAAGGAAATTTCCATCTAACCCGATCGAAGTCAACAGTTCCTGCTCGGCTGCGGCTGTGTTCTTTTCTGCCAAAAAAATCGTTGACTTCAAATAATGCAGCGCCGCCAGAATGTCGTTTTTGTCCGCGTTGGCGGCTATCAGTTCGTCCGTTTTGGCGTGTGCTTTGGCCGATCTGTTCAACTCTATCGACGCGGCAACGATGCCGCTTATGGCGTCAAAATTCTGCGGGTCGGCGACGTGAGCCTTTTCGTATAGATCAAGCGCGTCAATGTCGTTTTGTTCAGCGGTAAAGACCTTTGCGAGATTGACCATTGCCGCCGAAGAATTCGGCGATCTTTTAACGATCTCCAGCAGGTCGGCCTTCGCCTCAGGCAACTTTCCTAAGCCAAGATAAGCAAGCCCACGCGACGACAAAGCTTTCGTTCGCAGATCGCGCATCTCTTCCATGCTGGTTTCAGCATTGGGAGTCGCAGCACCGGTTTTGTTGATAAGCTCGTTGGCAAGTTTCAGAGCATTTTCTAGATCGCCGGTTGCAAAAGCGGCCTGTATATTAAGCAGTCCGGACTTTAGATACGTCGGGTGGTAACGCTCAAGATCGGTGATGAACACGCGGGCCTGGTCAATCTGTCCAAGCGAAATTTTTGCCTGCGCCATCAAAAACAGCGCATCCTTGCCGCTCGGATATGTCTTGAGAATTTCCGCAAGGTCTTTTGCGGCCTCGTCGGGTTTGTTTTGCTGTATTTTCAACCGTGCCTGCAGCGTCAAAGCCTCGGTATCATCGTCGTTGATCTTAAAAAGAGCTTCGAGCTGCTCGTTGACGCCCGAGATCTCCTTGCGATCAAGGTATATCTGGCCGAGGTTGTAACGTGCCCGAACATATTCCGGCGAATCCGCCAGTATCTGCTTTAAGACCGTGATCGCGTCATCAACGCGGGCTGCACCGGCGTAGAAATCAGCTAGTTCGAGCCGGCTTTCGGGACTGTTTTCCTGGATTTGAACCAGGGTTTTGTAAACCGCTTCGGCCTTTTCAAGCTGGCGGCTCGTTACATAAAATTCTGCGATCCCTGTATGAGCCTCGATGCTTGCGGAGTCGATCTCTATCGCTTTTTTGAACTGCGTCTCGGCCTCAGCGTCGCGATCTGCATAGGTCAGAAATCTTCCGTATTCGACGTGGCCGGGGATCGAAGTAGGATTGGCTTCAAGCCCTCTTTTCAACGCGGCTTCTGCTTCATCAGTTTTGTCTCGGGTTATGTAGAGGCGTTCGAGGCTGATATACGACTCGATGCGCTTCGGATCGAGGTCGATTGCGTTATTTACCGCTTTGACGACCATTGCATCGGGCTTGCCCTGCGCAGCAAGGATCGAAGCTCCAAGAATGTGGCCCTCGATAAACTTGTCGTCCGCCGCGAGTATCTCGTCGCGAAGCTTTTCAGTCTCGGCGATCATCGGCGGCTGAAGCAGCAAAAAATAATTGCCGAGCTTTGCCTTTGCTTCGAGATTTGTGTCGTCAAGTTCGACAGCCTTGCGAAGCTCGTCCAGCGTCTCGTTAAACTGCCCTAGATTCTCGTACGAGCGTGCCAACCCCCAATGAGCCTTTGCCGAATCCTTGTCCGACTCGGCCGCAGATCGAAACTGCATCATGGCGTCGTGGAATTTGCGTTTTTGCAAATATTCTTCGCCCTTAGCGAGGAACTTCGCGGTTGAATGTCCGCACGACACCAAAAAGACGCTGAAACAAAGAACTAGCGAAAGGTGAGCTAAATTGAAACGGAGAATTGGGCACTCTCGGTATAACATAATCGTCGAATCTTTTTCGCTTGCGATCAGCTTTGATCAAGGGTCAGGGCAATGACCGTCTGAATGGCTGTATCGGGCGTGTATTGGCCGAGCTGATCGGCCTGAAAACTTACAATTTCAAAACTTAACGTCCAATAAAAACCGAACTTCTATTCGGCACTTGGGTTATAGACCCAATCGCCTGCCGATTTCAAAATTCTTTAAGGAATTACTGCTAAAAAGCTGGGTCGGAATGAGAACTTCCTTGCAATAACGTTGCATTTATGATACGCTATTTCTGCTCAGGGATTTGCCGGGATACGCTGGAAGCGGTAAACACCCGGCAGATGGCCATGATGATATTTGACAATTCAGATGCATGATCGCGTTTCGTGTTCCAGCAAAGATCGTCCGGTATAGTTTCTATGGAACGGCGTAACTGTTTTATTTGCAGGAGTTGAGGATTTTGCAATAGAATGCGGCACTTTTTTCAAAAATCGTGGAACGGAGCCGAAACACTGCTGTTAACTGTTTTATTTGCAATAGTTACGACGTTCCACCCTGGCGTGGAACGGAAGGGGAACAAAACGGACAGCGGAGCAGCCGGACAATCCATTCGGCGACTGCCAAGATGGAAACTTCGCAGCGAAATCGCAAAAACCGGCCGTGGCATGTAAAATAGAGGTTTTCTTATTTCGATTATTGGAGACCTTTATTA
>CAZUEI010000142.1:0-3180 GCA_964618985.1 uncultured Chloracidobacterium sp. | reverse complement strand
GGCATGTAAAATAGAGGTTTTCTTATTTCGATTATTGGAGACCTTTATTAATGTCATTAACAGTAGTTGGTTCGGTCGCGTTTGACGCCCTCGAAACGCCTTTTGGCAAGCGTGACAAGATCTTAGGCGGTGCGGCGACGCATTTTGGGCTTTCGGCGAGCTTTTTTACAAAAGTGAACGCAGTCGGCGTTGTCGGCGGTGATTTTGGAGACGATGAGTGGGCCGTATTCGAGCGGCACTTCATTAACACTGACGATATTGAAGTCGTTGAGAGCGGCAAAACGTTCTTTTGGAGCGGGCGTTACGATTACGACATGAACACGGCTCACACGCTCGACACTCAGCTCAATGTGTTTGAGACGTTCGATCCGAAGCTGTCTGATAATTCAAAAGGAGCGAAGCTGCTCTTTTTGGCGAACATCCTGCCGATGCTGCAAAAACAGGTGCGTGAGCAATGTAAGGACGCGGAATTTGTGGCGATGGACACGATGAATTTTTGGATCTCTTCGATGAAAGACGCCGTCATAGACACGATAAAGGTTTGCGACTGTATCATCATCAACGACGCCGAAGCGCGGCAATTGACCGATGAGCCGAACATTCACAAGGCGGCAAGGGCGATAATGGACTACGGCCTGCGGGCTCTTGTTATCAAACGCGGCGAATACGGCGCGACGTTGTTTACGGAGAACGGCTATTTTGCCGCTCCGGCATATCCGTTGGAAAGCGTTTTCGATCCGACGGGTGCAGGCGATACTTTTGCCGGCGGATTTATGGGCTATCTCGCCTCGCAAAAAGAGATCACGGATGAAGTGCTGCGGCGGGCGATGATATACGGTTCGGTGATGGCGTCGTTCAACGTTGAAAAGTTCGGCACGGAGCGTGTCGATGCATTAGATTATCCTGAGATCAACGAAAGATTCCGCGCTTTCAAACGAATGACGCATTTTGACGAAATACCGTTCGAGAGGGCATCGACGGCCGCATAAACCGATCCTCTAAATGGACCAAAAAGGCGACAATCCGCTCGCCCGCTTAGAGCGGCAAAAGATCGATTATCCGCTGTTAATAGCCGCGGTTGTGTTATGCATCGTGTTGGCTGCGGGCCTCGTCAGGTCAGTGAAGGAGTGGGATTTGGCCGCCGCTTTATTATTTCTTGCCGCAGCGGCGGTTTTTGTCATCCTCATTCTGGTTTATGTTGCAATGAATCGCCGCATGGCAGCGGTCGATGATCGTAAATTTATCCATTGGGATGCCGCAATGCCCGAGATACAGCGGCAGAACATCAATATCGAGGTCCGAGAGATTGCCCGGCTGCTTAGAGTCGATAACGACCAGATTCCCGACCTGTTTTCAGCTTATATTGTCGCCGAAGACCTTGCGTTGCGGCAGATCCAGCAAGAGGAAAATCTGCCGCTGATGCGTCATGTAAGCATCGGAAAGACGCCTTTTGACGGTATTTTGGTCGACCAAGATCTGATCACGTGCATAGAGGTCGCGTTCCTTGTCGTGCCGGATGTCCGGCAGGAACGGGTCGAATCGATGGTGAAAAAGATCGCGCAGGCAAAGAGAAACCTTGCCGAAATGAAAAGCCGCCTGCGATTGAGATTGATGCTTGTGCTAGTCACGCAGTTGGCGCCGGGAGAGGAGCAAAAACTTGATGCAGCGCGGCTAAAACACAGATTTAATGCTCAGATAGAGTTCGACTCTGTCGAGATTCGGCTCCTTGATTTTGAAATGCTGCAGAAGCTCTATGTTAGTGAATAAGTTAGAATCGACCAATGTGTCCTATTGGACCTATAAGTCTTATGCTTGAGAACAAAATAGGAATGATCTTTGGCGTGGCGAATCGGCGTTCGATCGCGTGGGCTTGCGCCTCGGCATGCGCCGAGCATGGAGCAAGGATGGCGTTCACTTATCAGGGAGAACGCCTGAAAGAGAATGTCGAGGAGCTTGCAGGCACTGTAAACGATTCGCTTGTTGTGCCGTGCGATGTCAGCGATCAGGCTGCGGTAGATGCCGCATTTGCTGCGGTCGGTAAAAAATATGGCAGACTCGATTTTGTGATACATTCTATCGCCTTTGCCCCAAAAGAAGCTCTCGAAGGCGAATTTGTAACGACGACGCGCGACGCGTTTCGCACCGCACTTGATATTAGCGCGTTCTCGTTGACGCAGGTCGCTCTTGCCGCTTCGCCGCTGATGACCAACGGCGGCAGTATCGTGACGATGAGCTATTACGGGGCCGAAAAGGTCGTCTCTAATTACAATGTGATGGGCGTCGCAAAGGCCGCGCTCGAAGCTTCGACACGTTACCTTGCCGCCGATCTTGGCAAGAACAACATTCGCGTCAACGCGATCAGCGCCGGGCCGATCCATACGCTCTCGGCACGCGGCGTCAAGAACATGGGCTCGATGCTGAACTATGTCGCCGAAAAATCGCCGCTAAAACGCAACGTCCAGGCAAGCGAAGTCGGCAATACCGCACTATTCCTCGTAAGTGATCTCGCCTCGGGCATCACCGGCGAAACGATCTACGTCGATTGCGGATATAACATTATGGGTATTTGAGTTGCGGAGTTGCGATGTCACAAAGCTTTTAACATCGTAACTTCGTAACTTCGTAACTCTCTATGGCAGTAACAAAAGCAAACAAACCAAAACCGAAAACGAACGGCAAGAAAAAAATTGTGGTTCCTAAAACCGTTGCCGAAGCAAAAAAACGTCAGGACGAGCCTGGCTATTGGCATCTGACCGACGACGAAGTCCTTCTGCGTTCGCCAGAACCTGAGGATGAATACAAAACATCCGATTCGTGGCGCGTTTTCCGCATCATGGGCGAATTCGTAAATGGTTTCGACCATCTGCAAACGATTACGCGGGGCGTATCAATCTTCGGTTCGGCACGAACCCATGAAAAAGATCCGACTTACAAGGCCGCACGCGAAACTGCAAGGCTCTTGGGCAAGGCTGGTTTCGAGATCATCACTGGTGGCGGACCAGGCATTATGGAAGCTTCAAACCGCGGTGCTCACGACGCCGGAGCGACCTCGGTTGGATGCAACATCGAACTGCCCTTCGAACAGATACCGAACCCTTACCTGACAAAATCGCTGTCGTTCAAATACTTCTTCGTCCGCAAGACGATGTTCATCAAATACAGCAACGCGTATGTCATTTT
>CAZUEI010000141.1:0-5950 GCA_964618985.1 uncultured Chloracidobacterium sp. | reverse complement strand
GGCGAAATAAATTCGTCCGAAATGCCTCTCAAAAACGAATTGCGTATCGCAGCAACAGCGTCCGACGCGCGTTCGCCTTCGGCGTAGGCGAGCATAGTGTATGCACGCGCCGTCCGTTCCCAATTTTCGCTGCTATCCATCGCAAAATAGCGTCCGCAAAGCGTCGCAATTCGACCGATGCCGATATCCGCAAGTTTTATCTCAAGCGCCTCGATATATATGTCTGCAGTGCGTTCAGCCACGTCAAGCCCGTCGAGAATACAGTGAATGAATACTTCCTCTATTCCTTGATGCTTTGCAAGTCGCAGCAGCGCGAACAAATTTTCGGTCGATGCGTGGATTCCGCTTTCGCTCACCATGCCAATAAGATGTATCGACGAGCCTCTTGTCTTTGCGTTTTCAAACGCCGAGTTGAGGACATCGTTCTCCAAAAAAGCGCCGGATGCAACCGCTGTTTGTATTCGCGCAATCTCGGTTTGTGCGACGCGACCCGTGCCGACTGTCAGATGCCCGGCTTCGGAGTTGCCGACACTGCCGACCGGACGTCCCACATTTTCACCCGACGCCGCCAGCGTCGTCATCGGGAAAGAGCGGCATATCTCGTCGTAATACGGCGTGTGAGCGATCGCGATTGCGTTACCCTCGGTTCGCGGCGCATAACCCCACCCGTCAAGTATCACAAGTGCCAACGGGCGGCCGATTTTTAGATTGTTTGCCTGCATAGGATCGAAATCAGTGATTGGGCTGTTAAACTTCTTTTATCATTATAAACGATTCATGGTATTTGAGCGCAACAATTATCTCGAACGACGGACAGCTGACGCGAGATCGGTTTATCCTCAGGGCGCGCAACTCATCAGTATGCGTCGGGAGCGGTTCGCTCCATCCATCGTTCGGGGTGTTTTAGGCCGTCGAAGTCGAACTGCCGATAAAGCCCGTGGGCATCATAAGTTGCCAGCAGCCAGCGTCGAAGCCCCTGCAGATCGGGCTGGGCAACAATGATCTCCATCAGCCATTTGCTGAGAGCTTTGCCGCGATGTTCTTCGAGAATAAATACGTCACCAATATAGGCGAAAGTCGCTTTGTCGGTTATTACGCGGGCAAAGCCGATCTGCTCGCGGCCGCGATAAACTCCAAAGCATAACGAATTTTCGATCGCGGTCAGCGTCTGCTCCAGAGTGCGGTTTTTGGCCCAATACGATTCCTGCGATAAGAAACGATGGATCGCGCCCAGGTTTAGCCGCCGCTTATCGGTATCTATTTCGTATTCACCTTTTCGTTGTTTCATGATCGTCAAATGCCGAGGACGCGAAGACACCGGCTGCGGAATCCCGCCGTCGAACCTTGGGGGTATTTCGCAGCAACAAGCCGAAGCTCGTCGAGAAGTTCCGGCGATTTTCGGGCGATCTTCGCGGCAACCGTCAATGAAAAAACGCGAACGGCCACCGGCTGATGAGGGTCGTCGACAAGGTTGTAACAAGCGTCAAAAACGCGGCCGTTGAGCCTCGGCGGAATGTCAACGAACTGCAGCATCCGTGCGACATTGCGTTTCACGGCAACGTGAACATCGTCTCGTTCAAGCTGTTCGACGAGCTTGCTGAAATATGGTTTTACGAGATCGTGATGATGCTCAGCGCAGTAGTTGACAGCCCACGCAGCCCGTTGAGACAGGCGATATGTGTCACCAAGAAAGAGATTCATCAGCTGGCGGAACTTGACCGGATCGCCGTCGATGTACCGGACGATCTTCATCGTCTGACTCTTAGAATGTTCGGCAAGCAAAGCGTCGCGGATGTTCATTTGAAATAGAACCTATAGGTCGTATAGGACTCATTTGTCCTATTTGATCTGATAGAATGCCACACGGCCAGGATATTTTGCCGAGTCACCAAGATCCTCCTCGATACGCAGAAGCTGATTGTATTTTGAAATACGATCCGAGCGGCACAGGCTGCCGGTTTTGATCTGGCCGGCGTTTGTTGCAACCGCAAGATCGGCGATGAACGAATCTTCGGTCTCGCCGCTGCGGTGCGAGATCACGGCGGTCATGTTGTTTGTCCGTGCAAGCTCGATGGCGTCAAGCGTCTCGGTAAGCGTACCGATTTGATTTACCTTGATGAGAATTGAGTTTGCCGCCCCGAGTTCGATTCCCTTTTGCAGAAATTTGACGTTCGTGACAAACAGATCGTCGCCGACAAGCTGAACTTTTTTGCCGACAGAATCAGTGAGATTTTTCCAGCCGTCCCAATCGTTCTCTGCCATGCCGTCCTCGATCGAAATGATCGGATATTGGGAGCACCAGTTGGTCCAATACGCGGCCATTTCTTCGGATGAAAGCTCGCGATTATCACTCTTTTTGAAGATATACTTGCCGTCCTTGTAAAATTCGCTCGCGGCCGGATCGAGAGCAAGCATGACATTTTCACCTGCTTTATATCCTGCTTTATCAATTGCTTCAAGAATTGTTTCGACTGCCTCTTCGTTAGATTTGAGGTTCGGGGCAAAGCCGCCTTCGTCGCCGACGCCGGTCGAATAGCCGCGCGATTTGAGGACGTTTTTCAGGTTCTGAAATATCTCAGCTCCGCATCTGAGTGCCTCGCTGAAGCTCTCGGCACCGACGGGCATGACCATGAATTCCTGAAAATCTACGTTGTTATCGGCGTGGGCACCGCCATTGAGGATGTTCATCATCGGCACGGGCAGCGTCTTGGAGTTCGTACCGCCGATGTAGCGATATAGCGGCATTTCCTGAAACGAAGCGGCGGCTCGGGCGTTTGCCAGCGACACGGCGAGGATGGCGTTGGCTCCGAGTTTAGATTTGTTTTCGGTGCCGTCGAGATCGATCATCGTCTGGTCGATGAGCGTTTGGTCGAGACAGTCGAGTCCTTCGAGTTCGCGGCCTATCGTTTCGTTGACGTTCTTTACGGCGTTAAGCACGCCTTTTCCTAAATAACGTGTCTTATCACCGTCACGAAGCTCAACCGCCTCATTCTCGCCCGTCGAAGCTCCGCTCGGCACGGCGGCGCGTCCCTGCGTTCCGTCTTCCAAGATGACCTCGGCCTCGATCGTCGGATTTCCTCGCGAATCCATTATCTCGCGTGCCCAAACCTGTTCAATAAAGCTCATTAATAAATTTCTCCTCTAATAGATTTTTAACGCAAAGACGCAAAGTTGCAAAGACGCAAAGAAAGAATTTATTTGTCTTACTTCGCGTCTTTGCAACTTTGCGTCTTTGCGTTGAATTCCTAATTCTCGACGGTCTCGACCTTTTCCATTCGCACCTGCTTGATACGCCGTTTATCGACCTTTTCGACCTTAAAAACGTGGCCGTTGAACGGCACCATCTGTCCTTCGTCCAGGATCTCGCCTGCCTCGGACATCAAAAAACCGGCGATCGTCGTATAGCCCTCGGAAACAGGAACGTGCATCTCTAGCCGACGGTTGAGGTCGCGGACGGCAAGGCTGCCATCAAGCAAATAGCTGCCGTCGGGCTGCGGATCGATCTGTTCGTTGACCTCTTCGTCGTGCTCGTCCGAAATGTCGCCGACGATCTCTTCGAGGATGTCCTCGAGCGTGATGATGCCCTCGACGCCGCCGTGCTCATCGACGACGAAGCCGAAGTGGAATTTTTCCTTCTGCATCTGCCGCAGCACGTCTTCGAGGTGTGCGGTGTCAACAACGTAATTTGGTTTGTGAAGGATCTCAGAAAGCTTGAACGCGTTTGGTTTGAGCATGTAACCGGCAAGGTCTTTGCTATGTATAAAGCCAGCGATCTCGTCCAACGAGCCGCGATAAACCGGCAGACGCGAATATCCGCTTGTAGCAAAGCATTTTGAAATCTCATCAAGAGTGCTATTTTCGGGAATAGCGATGATACCTGTTCGTGGAATCATTGCTTCTTTAACGGTCGTCTCGGAAAATTCAAAGACCTTATTAATGAGTCGCCTTTCTTCCTCGTTGAGGTGCCCGCTCTCCTGAGACAGATTGATCAGACTGCGTATTTCTTCTTCCGTATAACTTGAGCCGTGTTCTCCAGAAGGATGAAGGCCAAACAGTCTCACCGTTTTTGTTCCCGCCCAATCGAGCAGACGGATCGGATAGCTAAATATCTTGTAAAAAATCAAAAGAGGGGCCGCAACGAGAAAGGAGACTCGCTCGGATAATTCAAGCGCGGCTGTTTTTGGCGCAAGCTCGCCAAAGACAATATGTAGAAAAGTAATGAATGAAAAAGCGATCGCGAATGAGATGGTATGAAGCACTGTTCCGGACGTCAAAAATCCGGCTCCGGTCAACTCGCCTAAGCGAATCAAAATAGGTTCGAGAATTGCGGCGACAGCCGGTTCACCGATCCATCCCAGCCCCAAGGAGGACAGGGTAATGCCAAGCTGCGTTGCGGAAATGTACGCATTCAGGTTGTTCAACATCCCCAACAGACGCACTGCCGCTCTGTCGCCCTCGGCAACCATTGCCTCGATGCGAGATTTTCGTACTGCGACCAACGCAAATTCGCTTGCAACAAAAAAGCCGTTCGCGAGCACCAGAAGAATAACCAACAAGATCTTTGAGAAAGTTGAGAGCAGCGTTGGCATTTCTGCCATATTTTCGATTTCGGCTGCAAAAAGTAGAAGCAAACTGGCAGGGTCGTCCATTATCTAAGTCGGTCTTTTACGGTAGCGACATTTTCAAATCAGGCAGTCGCCGCCTATCTATTATCATTTCACCCCCAAAATGGGTGAAATTTGTTTGAGTATAACATAAAACAATCAAGTGCTGACGCTCAAGCATCATTACAAACGTCAAGAATCTCCTGTATGAGCATACGACAGGAACCGCAGCCGCCTCCGGCATTCGTGGCTAGAGTGATGTCCTCCACAGTCAAGAACCCAGTCGCTAAGGCTCCCGATTCTGACAAGAGGGATTCGATGGTTTCTTCTGTAACACCGAAACAGGTACAAATGAGTGCCTTTTCGCCTTGAAATTCCTCGATTTGCTTTGTCCGAAAATCGGCAAATGCTGCACGCAGAGCTTCGATGCAGGCGTTGATGCATTCGCGGCGTTCGGATGGAATATCGCCGAATTTTTTTTGAATTTGTTCATTCAGATCGGCGTCTGAGAGTCCGTGAAGATCGATCAAACGCTTTTTTATAAGGCTTTGTGCAATACAATCGGCTGCGGCAAGCATGAAGCCGCAGCCGTTCGATTCAAAACCAGCATCGGTCACGATGTTGCCTTCTATGTCGATAGACAGCGAAAACCGGACAAACGAACCGCAGTCAAAATTGGCAGCCGTGCCGAACGCATTGCTGCCTTCATTGGTTTGCTTATGACGCAACGCCGCGATCCTGTTTGCAATTTCCTCCGGGTAAACCACGCTATATGATGATAAACATTAGTCAGATGCACAAGCCCACGCGTAAGCAAGGGCGATAGCAACACGTTGAGTGTATCGCCCTTACTGACGTGCGGGCTTGTGCAGCATCAAATAACAATTTACGATTGATTTGTTATGCGACGCATTTTAATTTGCCTTGTTACACTTCCTTTTTTGCTTTCGTGGGACTGCCGTTCGGCGGCCCCGCCAGTTTCCGTATCGAATCAGCCGATCACGTCAAATGTGCGGCCATTAAAACCCATGAGTGAAATGAGCTGGACAGATTCTGACAACCGTGTGCAGAAGCTAGGCGATCTCAACGGCAAAGCCGTAATTCTCGATTTTTGGGCGACGTATTGCGCTCCCTGCAAGGAAGAGATACCGCATCTCAATTCTCTGATCGCAAAGCATGGCTCGGAGAATCTGCACATAGTCGGCCTCAATGTTGGCGGTGCAGAAGACATGGCACGAATACCACAATTTGTCGCTTCGACAAAGATCGACTATCCGATCGCATTTCCAGAAGATGAATTGTCGAATTTTATCTTCGCCGAAAGCAGCATTATTCCTCAAACTGCC
>CAZUEI010000140.1:0-5997 GCA_964618985.1 uncultured Chloracidobacterium sp. | reverse complement strand
CGAGATATTTTTGCTTTATCATTTTGCGGTGTTCAGGAGCGAGGACAACTGGCTTAACGCGTCGGTCGCCAAAGAGAACGCCTATGCGGCAACCAATTTTCCTTTTGAGATAGTTACGCTTTATCCCGATTTCTTTACATATCCGATCGATGAGACCGAACGGGCGGCAATTCTTCTTCACGAATCGCGGCATCTGCGCGGCGAGGACGAGCACGACGCTTACGCATTCGTCTGGAAGCATCGCAAGCAGCTTGGTTGGACAAAGGAAAAATACGCTCAGTCCGTCGTTTGGCGAAATATCAGAAAGCAAACAAAAGACAACGTTTCCGAATTATTTGTCTGTAACGACAATGACATCGAGATAGGCGATTGCACTGAATAACACGATCAGATCTTAATATTATTAAGGCTGTCCATCGCGGTTTTGATCGGATTGCCTGTCACGATATTTACCCGTAAAATTCCGCTTGGCGAAAAATTTGAGCCTTCGTTCTCACTCAAAAACTGCATCAATTTGTCCGGCGAAACTCGTGCCGTTTCGCCAAGCTTGATCGCGATGCCGTCGGCGGTTTTGTCTATCGAGATGATCGCCATTCGTTCGGCAAGTTTGCGAAGGCGACCGTATTCAAAAAGATTTTCAACCGAACGCGGAATGCGTCCGTAGCGATCCTCGATCTCGGCGTGGATCTGCATCAAACCCTCTTCGGTTTCGGCCGACGAAATGCGTTTGTATGTCCGCAGCCTCTGACTTGTCTCGGCGATATAGTCTGTTGGTATCGAAACATCGACACCTAAGTTTATCGAGACGCTGGTTTCATCAGCGATCTCGTCTCCGCGTAGTTCGGCAATGGTACGTTCGAGCATTTTTGTGTAGAGATCAAAACCGAGAGCGTCCAAATGGCCAGACTGCTGGCCGCCGAGAATGTTGCCCGCGCCGCGAAGCTCAAGGTCGAGAGCGGCAAGCCTGAATCCTGCACCCAGATCGGAAAACTCGCGTATTGCCGACAATCGACGGCGAGCGATCGGTGTCAATTCTAACTCGCTTGGTATAAGCAAATAAGCATATGCGCGCCGGTTCGAGCGGCCCACACGACCACGAAGCTGATACAACTGCGAGAGACCGTAATTATCGGCGCGATTGATGATTATCGTGTTGGCGCGCGGAATGTCGATGCCGTTCTCGATGATCGTCGTCGCGACGAGAATATCGTATTTGTAATCGATAAAATTGAGCATTATCTGCTCCATTTCCTTCTCATTCATCTGGCCGTGGCCGATGGCGATGCGTGCGTTTGGCACGATCTTTTGAATAAGCGCTGCGATCGGTTGAATGGATTCGACGCGGTTGTGAATAAAAAATATCTGGCCGTTGCGGGCGAGTTCGAGTTCGATAGCGGAGCGAATCACACCTTCGGAAAATTGCACAACCTGCGTGTTAATGGCAAGGCGGTCACGCGGAGGTGTCTCGATGACGGACATGTCACGCATGCCGAGCAGCGACATATTTAATGTTCGCGGGATCGGCGTCGCCGACAGCGTAAGCACATCGACCTTTTTCTTCAAATGCTTAAGTTTTTCTTTGTGGCCGACGCCAAAACGCTGCTCTTCATCGACAACGACGAGACCGAGTTTTGGCAGTTTTACATCGGTCGAGAGTATGCGGTGAGTACCGATCAGCACATCAACCTCGCCTTTGCCAGCGGACTCGGCAACAGCCTTTTGCTCCTTGCTTGAACGAAATCTTGATAGCAGATCGACCTTAACGGGAAACGCCGCAAACCGTTTCTTAAATGTCTCGTAGTGCTGATATGCCAGCACAGTGGTCGGCGTCAAAACGGCTGCCTGCTTACCGTCCATTACGGCCTTAAATGCAGCTCGCATCGCGACCTCGGTCTTGCCGTAACCGACGTCGCCGATTATCAACCGATCCATCGGCGTCGCAGTTTCCATATCTGTTTTTGTATCTTCGATAGCGGCGGCTTGATCGACAGTAAGGTCGTATGGAAAAGCGTCTTCGAATTCGTGCTGCCATGGCGCGTCAGGCGAAAATGCGTGGCCGCGAACAAGTTTTCGTTCGGCATAGAGTTTTAATAACTCGTCCGCCATGTCACGCATTGCGCGTTTTGCTTTGGCCTTTGTTTTCTGCCAGCCAATGCCGCCGAGGCGATCAAGCGTTGGCGATGTCGCTTCGCCTGACGAATAACGCGAAACGAGGTCCATTCGCTCGACGGGCACAAACAACTTGGCGTCGTCGGCATAGATGAGCAGCATGAACTCGCGTTCCGCCCCCTGCGAAGAGATCGTCTGCAAGCCGTCAAAACGGCCGATGCCGTGATCTACGTGAACGACGTAATCACCAATTTTGAGATCGCGAAAATCGGAGATGAACGCCCCGAGTTTGCTCTGCGTCCTTTGTCCTTTGTCCTTCGCGGGGCGGAATTCGCCCTGTGTTACATCACCGAAAATGTCGCTTTCCGTGTAGAGCGTTAGCTCGAAAGCCGGGAGTTCAAATCCACTCGAAAGGTTGCCGATCCTGATAGAATCGGTCGCCAGCGAGGAGTCATATTCGCGAAGTATTTCTTCAACCCGCTCGGCCATTCCCGGCGTCTGAAGAATGATCTCTGTGTTGTTCTGCTTACCCTTGATCTTAGCCTGCGATCCCAATTCGGTAACAAAGGCCTGGATATCACCGTAAAATTTGCGCGTTGAACGTGATTGGATCTCGATCTCTGCTGCTTTAGCCGCAGTGGAAAAAAGGAATAGGGGAGCGGAATCCGTAGATTCCCCTAACGCAAATTCTTCGTCCGTTCCCGCCGCCGTTCTGCCCAACGCACGCAGTTCAAGATTCGAACTTTTATCAAGCTTTATTCGCAGTTCCTCGGGCATTAGAAATAGCTCTCTCGGCTCAAGGCCAACGTCACCCGTTTCTGTGATCGCATTAAAAGTATTCGCGGCGTGTTCATAAAGGCCGGTCAGCGCGTGCTCGACGGATGCAGGCTCGTCGATAACGAAGACGCAGTCCGGCAGGTGATCGAAAATAGTAGCGCTGAGCGGCTTTACGAGCGGCAACAGGAATTCCCAGCCAGCAAACTCTTCGCTTTCATCCGCAAAATCTGTGCGGTCTTTGAGATTGCGTGCGAATTTGTCGTCGGAAAAGCGTTCGCGCGCAAAAAATGCCCAGTCTTTAAAATCCTGTGAAGTAATAGCGAATTCACGCATCGGAGCAAGCGCGATCTCCGCCAACTGGCCGGTGGAAAGCTGAGTATCAGGGTCGAACGTTCGGATCGATTCGACCGTGTCGCCAAAGAATTCAATACGGACAGGTGCTTCCGCATCGGGCGACCATACGTCAACAATGCCGCCGCGAACCGAGAATTGCCCGGGCCCGAAGAGCGGTTCTTCGCGAACGTATCCGCCGGCAAAAAGCCGCTCGATCAGCATTTCTCGCGGAAAATCTTTGTCGCGGACAAGAACACATCCAAGAGTTGCGATCTCATCAGCCTTTACGGTCCGCTGTACCAGCGACCTTGCCGAAAGGACTACATAGCCGATGTTTCGCTGTTGCATTTGCCAAAGAGCTAACGCTCTTCGCTCTTCTGTCTCTGCATGAGGAGAAACGCCGGAATATGGGTCTGTTTCGAATGACGGCAAAGTTACGATCTGCGATTTGAGATCTGACATCTGAGATCTGAAATATTCCAGATCGGTTTGCCACGATTCGAGTTCCGTGTTCGACTCGGTGATTATCGCAAACGTCTTGCCGGTCTCTGCTTGCAGTTTTGCGACAAGAAAAGTCTTTGCGGCGACCGATGTCAGACCACTGAGACATACCACTCGCGTGCCACTTAGCAACTCGCGCTTTAACTTGTCGAACTCTTCCGCCATAAACACAGTAATGCCCGTGGAAGACGAAGCAGAGCACATCTGCTAGGGCCTTCTCAGGCTACTAAACGCAATTGTCTCACATGTCTCGCTGCGAAGAAATTTAACCGGGCGTCAGTCCGTCGCGGCGATCCGTTTTTTGTTTACGCGTTTGCACCGCTCCATCAAATTGCCCGTCGTTAACGAAATGGGAAGTTACATCAATGCGCCCGCTATCCGCGAGTCGTATGTGGTTCTCGCGGAATTTACGAATGATCGCGTAGTTAAGATCACTTTTGAAAAGCCCGGGCCTTGTCAGCCTCTTGGTGCTCCATGCTCGGAGTTCAAGCAAAATCCCGTTAGTGTCAAATTTCATAAGACGAACATTTGGTGAATTCGTCGTGGATACATCAGGATTTTCTTCTGCCGCGGCAATCATTAACTTTGCCGCGAGATCAACGTCAGTGTCATGCGTCACCCATGCGGGAATTTTGAACCGGATCAGATTTCCTGCATAGCTAAGATTTGTGACATTCTCCGAAATGAACTTGCTGTTTGGAACAATTATAGTGATGTTGTCATTGGTCTTGATATAGGTGCTTCGTGGCCCTATCGATGTGACGTCGCCCAAGACATTTGCGACTTCGATTCGGTCGCCAACCTGTATCGGCCGCTCAAAAAGGATTATGAGTCCGCTTATGAAATTGTTGGCAATATTCTGCAGCCCAAATCCGATGCCGATACCGATAGCTCCTGCAAGCACGTTAAATGCCGTCAGGTCAACGCCTAGAATCTGCAGTATCACGACGAAACCGATAAAAAGAACCAAGTAGCGAACTACGGTCGCAATAGCTTGTCGCGTGCCTACGACGAGGCTTGTGCGGGCGAGAATATTGCCTGACAGCAAATTTTTTAATTTGCCGGATAAATAGACAAGGACGATCGCCAGCACGAAGAACTTAATAATGCTTAGCGGCGTTACGTGTGTCTGCCCAAGTAAGAAAAGGTTGTAATTTAGAGCATCGCCTAACGAATGTAAATATTCATTCATTAAAATAAGGGTAGCACGGGAGCATCGTTGTGTCTGTATTACGATATACAGTGTTGAATGGCGTCCGAAATCGTTGCGGGGGCGACTAAAAAAAGCCTGTCGTTGCCTGCGATGTCACTTTTTGCTTTAATCGATAGGGAAAAATGCAAATACCTGAATTCACTGAGATCATTGAGCAAAACGATCAGACCGAGGCCCGTCGTGCCGCGCTAGACGCGCTGCGTGAACTTGTCGGCAATGTCTATCCGAACAAGTTCACCCGTTCGTCGGTCAGCGGTGCGGAGGACACGATCACCGCTCTCAAGGCATATGCGCCGGTCGCCGCTATCGTCAATGAGATCAAAGCGGTCGTCGCAAAACTTGCCGAACGCGAGCGTCCGCCGGCGGAGATCAAGGATGCATTGAATGCCCGTCTAAAAGAATTTGGGAGCGTGCGTATTTCCGGTCGTTTGACAACACCGCCGCGCGGCAATTTTGTTCACCTGACGGACGGCATCAATAAACTCCAGATCTATGCGAAGAAGGAGACTTTCGCTCTCGTAAAAAACGACGGTAACGACACGCTTGACCAAGAGAACGGCTGGGCGGCGTGGCAGTTGCTCGATCACGGCGATTTTGTCGGCGTCGAGGGCTACCTGTTTATCACAAACACCGGAGAGTTGAGCGTCCATGTCGAAAAGCTGCAATTCCTCGCCAAAGCCATGCTGCCGATGCCCGATAAGATGCACGGCATCGCGGACGCAGAGATCAGGCAGCGGCAAAGATATTACGACCTGATCGGTTCGAGCCTTGCAGTCGAGCATGAAGGCATGACGACGCGCGAGGTTTTTGAAACGCGTGCCAAAGTCATTTCTTCCATGCGGCACTTTCTCGAAGACCACGGCTACATCGAGGTCGAAACGCCAATGCTCACGCCAAAGGCGACCGGTGCCGCAGCCAAGCCTTTCAAGACGCATCACAACGCTCTCGATATCGATCTCTACGCTCGTATCGCTCCGGAATTGTATTTGAAAAGACTAATCGTTGGAGGCTTCGAAAAAGTCTATGAGCTAAACCGCAACTTCCGCAACGAAGGTATCTCGTAC
>CAZUEI010000139.1:0-6043 GCA_964618985.1 uncultured Chloracidobacterium sp. | reverse complement strand
CCGGAAGGCGGATGATCACAAAGTTTTTGGGAAATATCGGCGGCAATGTCATCTCAAACAACTACCGGTCTGTCGTAGAGATGAAGGAAAGGACAAGTTATAATTTCTCGCTTAGAAACGGCGATCTTGAGAATTATTGGGGACGTCCCGTCTATTCCGACTTACCTGCATGCACTGCTCCAGGCTCATGCATTTCTATTGATCTCCCAGGAATTGATCCTGTCGGGCTGAACGCTGTCGTCACGGTAAAGTTCTTTGGTATTACCAATGGAGCTCACGCAATTCGCGTCATTCTTAATGATCACGAAATTGGTTTGATCAACGGTAACGGTCAGGAAAGTTTTTCCGGCGATCTCACAATGCCGGCGAGTTTCCTGCTCGAAAGGAATAACATCTTGAAGATGGCTACGACGCTTTCGTCTGATACCGTTTATTTTGATTCGATCAAGGTCAATTATTCGAGAAAGTATATTTCCGATCAGAACAAAGTTTTATTCTTTACACCCGGGTATCGAAAGATGGACGTTGGCGGATTTTCTTCGTCTAACATCCGTGTGTTTGACACAACGCTTGACGCCAATCCGCAATTGATAACCGGCCTGCCGGTCACGCAAAACGGCAGCACGTTTTCGGTTAGAATGCCGTCAAATCGTCCTGCGGTCATGTTTGGAGTGGAGGATTCAGGCCTTTTGCAATCGCCGTCCATAACGCCTGACAGCCCGTCCTCGTTATCAACGCCAAACAATCTGGCAGACGCGATCATAATTTCTTACTCAGACCCGGGCTTTATGGCGGCTGCGGAGAGTTGGGCAAATTATCGACGCAGTCAGGCGGGCGGCGGTTTTGGTGTAAAAGTCATCGATGTCGCCGACGTCTATGATGAATTTAGTTACGGCGCTCACAGTGCCGTCGCTCTGAACGACTTTCTTAGGTACGCAAATACAAATTGGCAGACGCCGAGGCCTCATTATGTCCTCTTGATCGGCGACTCATCTCGTGATCCGAGAAATTATGAGGGGTTTGGGAACTTTGATTTTGTTCCCACCAACAACCTAGAACTGATCTATACAGAGGCCGGCAGCGACGAGGCTGTCGCCGATTTTAATCACGATGGCCTTGCGGATTTAGCTGTCGGCAGAATACCGGCACGCACAACGTCGGCTATCAACATTGTCTTTAATAAAACTACCGCTTTTGAGGTACCGGCAATGCAGTCTTTGGATCGCGGTGCCCTGTTTGCGTTTGATCTGCCGTTCGGGTTTGATTTCGATGCGATGAGCCGTATTATTGCGGACCAACTGCCGCCCGGCATGCCTAAGACGTTTGTTCCCAGAGGGCTTCCCGAGCCGAATCCGAATAACCAGCAGGATCCGATGGCCCATCAAAATTTGATGAACGCACTGAACACTGGCAAATACATTGTTAATTATTCAGGTCACGGAGCGGCCGGCACTTGGGCGACTTCGGCTTTTTTTAGCGTAAATGACGTGCCATTTCTGACAAATGCAAATAACCAGTCAATTTTCACTATGCTGACATGTCTTAATGGTTATTTTACACACCCTCAAAACGATTCGATCGGCGAAGCTTTGTTGAAGGCTCCAAATGGTGGAGGCGTAGCAACCTGGTCGTCGTCAACCGAAACCACTCCTGATTACCAGCTTACGCTTGGAGCACAATTTTTCCGTCAGATCGGGATCGGCGACATTAAGCGAATGGGTGATCTCGTAATAAATGCAAAGACGACTATTCCCGGTAGTGATGTGGGCTATTCGTGGGTATTGCTCGGCGATCCGATGTTAAAGGTTAGGGAATAACGATACCAAAAAGACCAATGTAAAAAGGCCGTCTAGTAGACGGCCTTTTCATTTTCAAAAGTTTTTCTTAACTTATTTAGAATAAAAAGAGCCGGGATGTGGTTTCGATCTGACCTACCGAAGAAGAAATCAGAACTTGCCCGTCCGTAGTCGTTACACGAGGCGTGCCTTCATTGAGCATTACTCGCTCCCATCTTAGCGGCGACACAGAACCGGGCGTTCCTATTGCCGTAAAGTTCAGATTCATAAGCACTCCGTTGCCCGCAAGAGGTTGAGTGCCGTAGATTGCGATTCTCAAAACTCCAGGTTCAATTGTATTTACCACAATAGAAAATCCGCGGGTTAAGGTTTCTGCTTTGTTGACCAGATTAGACAGCGGCCGAATTACCGATGGATCGTACCTTAGCTCGATCTCGCAGGAGATAATGCCCTTATCCACAGCACCATCGACATTGACAGGTATTAAGACATCTTTGCCAGTTGTCGTTGTGAGATGCGGAGCACTTATAGTCGCTGCTCTAACCGGGCCGTTTCCGCCTGCGAGGCGTGCACCTGAATCGAGCCAGTTGCCGGAAACATCGCCCATCAATAGTGCGGAGTAATCTTCGCCCGTGATGTCACTGTTGATCGTGACGTGTGTATTACTGGCCGGAACAAATATCCAGTTTCCGGTTGATCCAAATGGCGGACTTGAAATTGCGTATTTGGCAACTAATCCAGCGTCAAAAGAAGATATCCCTCCTGCCCCGCTGACATCTGCAACGGTCTGCTGGGCAGTGCTAAACGTAGCGTTACCGACAATATACTGCGCGATCCGGGCGGCATCAAACGACGTTACAGAGCCGTTCTGGCTGCCTGATTTCGATGGGGTAATTGTGTAAGAGCCTGTTCCGAACCCGCTAAGCAAATAGTCGCCCAGGCTGTCAGTCACATCAGAAACCGGCGGCGAACCTGCACCACTGACTAGCACATTCGAAACAAACCGTGTCTCAGGAGAACCGATGGCATTTCCGTATGTGACTGTTCCCGAGATCACTGGCGGCGGTGTGCTGGTTGGTGTAAATATTGGTGTAGCAGAATTTGTAGGCGTAAAAGTCGCTGTGGCCGTTGATGTAGCGGTATTTGTCGCAGTGTTTGTCGGCGTTGAACCGGACGCATTGACGGCTGCTAGAACATCAACGCGGCCATAACCGAACGAGTTGTTCGGGATCACCGTTGACGGTATTCCGCCGCAAGTTTGCGTTCCGCCGGAAACGGTTACGCCGGGATTTGCCGTGTTTTGCAAAAGCGTTTTGGTGGCGGCAATGTCCCGAACTAAATGCGGACGAGCCGACCACAAAAGAGCAACCACGCCGGCAACGTGCGGCCCTGCCATCGAAGTTCCGCTCGAACTGCCATAACTTGAATCATTGGTTCGAGTCGAAGACCGAACATTGACGCCCGGTGCCGAGATGTTTGGCTTTAAGCCTGGAGAAAAATAGGGGCTGGGGCCGCGGCTGCTAAATCCTGCCAGCGTATTACTACTATCGATAGCGCCCGTCGAAAATGAAGCGTCATAAATGGCAGGTGCATCCGAAACAGATGAACAGCCAGATCCTGAATTACCAGCCGAAACTTCGACAAAAATCCCTGCCGCCTGAGTGTTGTTGACAATGGTTTCCAGTTCGCCGCCGGTCACGCACCCTTCGCTCACGGGGCAGCCCCAAGAATTGTTCATCACATGCGGGCGAAGTGCCGGATTAGCATTATTTCCTGTCAGGTCTGTAGGAGCTATGAAAAATTGGAAGCACTCAGAGTACGTTGCCGGTGTGCCGTTTCCGACATCCATATTACGGCAGCCGATCCACTTGGCTCCGGGAGCGACACCAACCTGATTGCCCGTGCCGTCATCGCCGACCGTTGTGCCCGTTGTGTGTGTACCGTGGCCGTGGTCATCACACGGTGCCGTGGTATCGAAACCGCATGACCCCCCACCGGAGTGGATCGAGTCGTGCCAGTTAAAATTATGATCTGCTGTCGTCCCGTTCCAGCCGCGATACTTAGGTTTAATGGCATTATGCGTCCAGCGTGTTCCGGTGTCCTGATTTGCAACGATCATTCCCTGGCCTGTAAAACCCATTGCCCAAACTGCCGGAGCATTGACGTTGTTGACACCCCATTCAGTTGTAAAGGGAATTTCCGGTGCCTCATGAAAATCTGCAATTTCAGGCTTTTCGATCCAACGTGCCGGCCTGTTCGAATCAACACGCGCGACATCGCTCCGGGCAGCGATCTCTTCTGCCAGCGTTCGATCAACCCGGGCAACAAGCATGTTCGCTATCCAAAAAGATCGAAATTCGACTCCGCGTGCCGTCAAAAATGATTTAATGTCTGCCTGCGACTGCTCAGCATGTGACGTAAGCGTGTTGTAAACATACCAGCCGCGAGCGTCCTGATCTTTCATTTCATAAGCCGCACTGACGTCAGCCTGATCGGCGAGAAAGATAATAACCGAAGCACGTCCGCCGCCATTAGTATCGGCCATTACTTCGGGAGCGATCTTTGATACGGTCTTGCCCGGCAAATCGATGCCTGCATAAGCATTTGCCACTCTTCCTCGTATCTCGAAAAGCATCACTACCGACAACAATAAAAAAAATGCAGTCACGATGACAGCGTGCGAAATAAGCGATCGAAAAGTATTGCTAAAAAATTTCATGATGTTCCTTTGCAAACAAAACCTCTGCTAATAATAACCCTGAATAGCAGTTTGTTCAAGATTTTTAAGGAAAAACGGCAAAGAAAAAGGGCATTCAGATCATGCCCTTGTAAGATTGATATATGGTACTCGCGGCGGGATTTGAACCTGCGACTTCTTCCTTCGGAGGGAAGCACTCTATCCACTGAGCTACGCGAGCATAAAGATTATGATAACAAATCCAGACTATTTTGCCTGAAGAGTTATGCTCTTTATTTTGACCGGATCGAGCGGCTTTGCGCCGTTTTTTGGAACGCCGACAATTGTGTCGGCGTTATTCATGCCTTCGATGACTTTGCCGAAAACCGTGTAATTTTTGTCCCAGCCCGGATAACGCTTCATCGTAATATAGAATTGGCAATTGGCGCTATTTGGGTCAGATGATCTTGCGGCTCCCACAATGCCGCGGTCAAAAGGAACGTCAGAAAACTCCGCGGGGACGTTCGGCTTTGGCGATTTGCCCTGCCCGTCATTGTTCGGGTCGGTATCCTTTGAATTTGGATCTCCGCCCTGAATAACAATGTCCTCGACGCGATGAAACGTGGTGCCGTTGTAAAATCCTTCTCGGGCGAGTTCCTTAAATCGCTCGACCGCTTTTGGCGCAATGTTTGAATAAAGCTCAAGTTTCATTTTGCCGTAGGCTGAGTTTTCCATTTCGATAACGGCGATCTCGCTGTCGGCAACAGGAGCTACGCCGGTTTTTACTTCGGGTTTGTTAGAAGCCGCATTTGTGCCTGCGGGCTTTTTGTTATCACCGCAGGCAACGATAAGTAATGTAAGCAGAAATAGAATTAATGTTGTCTTTTTCATAGTTAGTATATATCAGATTGGATTTTTGCTGTCGATAATAATCGTTACCGGGCCGTCATTTACAAGCTCGACATCCATCATCGCGCCGAATTCGCCTGTTGCAACGTTCTTTACCGTCTGTGCAGCCTTGTCAACAAAAGCCTCATACAATCTCTGCGCGCTTTCTCCCGAAGCGGCATTGATGAAGGATGGACGGCGGCCTCGCCGCGTGTCACCGTAAAGCGTAAATTGAGAAACAACAAGCAACTCGCCTTGACCATCAATCAGGGAAAGATTCATCTTTCCTTCCGCGTCGTTAAAGATCCGCAGATTTATGATCTTATCAACAAGGAAGTCGGCGTCTTTTTCACCATCCTCATGAGTAACGCCGAGTAAGATCAGCAATCCTTGCCTTATCTCACCAACGATTTTGTCCGCGACTGTCACCCGTGCAAGCTTTACCCGCTGAACGACCGCACGCATTACGCTTCTTCGATGTAAACGCGGTTCATCACAACAGGATCATGCGGTTTATCGTTATGATTACGTTCGACGGTTGCGATCTCATTAACGACATCCTGTCCTTCGATAACGCTGCCAAATTTTGTATAGCTCGGCGGCAGCGGATAATCGACGTGCATGATAAAAAATTGCGAACCGTTCGTGTTTGGGCCGGAATTTGCCATCGCAACAGTTCCTT
>CAZUEI010000138.1:0-6081 GCA_964618985.1 uncultured Chloracidobacterium sp. | reverse complement strand
ACCAAACCGGGCGGTCCGAGCGGTGCGATCACATCGAACGACGCAGCACGGGTCGCACAGGGAGTTTCCGCAACCGTGCCGTTCGTCAGTATGAACCAGAAGTTCGCGTCCGACGCGAGCGGCAACGGGACGGTCTCGTCGAACGACGCGGCACTGATCGCAAGATTCGCGGCGGGACTCACAGGGACGGGAAATGTCGGCCAGTGGAGGTTCTTCACTGAGGACCTGCCAGGCCCGCCGTCAGGGCCGCTTCCGACGCCGCCGTATAACGACAGCCGTAGTTATGCTTCGGTTGCAAGCAGCGTGACGGGTGAAGATTACGTGGCGCTTTTGATCGGCGAGGCCAGCGGCAATTGGAACCCGGCAACTCATCCTCGGCCGGCAAACGGACCCGAGCGAAGCATGGCTGTTGAACTGCCGCAACTGACGGCGTCAACGGGAAAAGAGGTTGTAATTCCGGTCAATGTTCAGGGAGCGGCAAATAGGGAGATAATCTCTTACGAGTTCAACCTTAGATACGACTCAACCGTAATACAGCCTTTGAAGTTTCCGGTCGATGTCTCGGGAACGGCAAGCCGAGGTCTGATCGCGGTTGCCAATCCGTTTGAGCCGGGTCTGTTGAGAATTGTTGTTTACGGGCCGATGCCGATCGACGGGGATGGCGTTCTGCTAAATCTCAGATTTGCAGGCGTCGGAACGTCTGGCTCCGTTTCGCCACTCTCTTTCGAGCGGATAGTGTTCAATGAAGGCGAACCGAAAGTGAGAGCATTGGACGGCAATATCGAACTCTTCTGAGGTATAGCAGCTTTGCGGCTCGCTATCTGAAATTTTTGATCAGGACGGCTTTTTTGGTTTGATATCCGCGGGCCATGTAGATAAGCGAACCGTCGGTCGAGAAGGCGAAGTTGTAGATGTCGCCGCTTTGAAAATCGGTGAGCGGACGCGGCGGTTCGCCGTTGATCGGCTGCGTGAGGATATTGCCGATCAAATTTGAAGAGACGATGTAAGCGAGCGACTTGCCGTCGGGTGTCCAGCGGGCACCGATGTTGAGGATCGCGTTGGCTTCTGTTTTAAATGTGCGAGTTGCCTCGCCGGTTTCGACCGAGACTATCGAGATCGTTTTCCAGTCGTAGGAAACGCATGATATCGAATTGCCGTCCGGCGAAAAGTGCGGGGTGAAGCACTCGAGATCGTTCATTTTTACCGGCTCGCCGCCGTCCGCGGCTATCTTCCACATGGCCGAGGCCTCTTCGCCGGAGGAAAATGTCCGCGAAACATAAACTATCAACTTGCCGTCAGGCGAGACCGTGCTGTCAACCTCCTGGCTTTCGCCAAATGTCAACTGCTGCAGGCTGCCGCCGTCGGCGTTTACGCGATAAAGGTGATTCCAGCCGTCTCTCTTTGCAGAAAAAACAAAAAAGCTGCCGTCGGGTGGAGAACGAAGTTCCTCTATTGCGGCTGGATCGGTCGTAAGTTGCTTGCGGTTTGAACCGTCAGCATTCATGGTCCAGAGGCTAAACCCGTCGCCGTTGCGTGTCAGATACGCCACGCGGCCATCGCTCAATGGCGCAATCCCGCCGCGTCCGTCGGCAGATCCGGTCGTTATCTGCGTGACATCGCGCGAGCTTGCGCCCGTTTCCATCGACCATATCTGCGACAGGCGATTAAACGGCACCGCCAGAATCTCATCTTTGTCGGTTACGCCGAGACTTATGTAATCATAACGGCTACCGTCGTTTGTTAATCGGCGCGACTTGCCGTCGGCAATCGAGAGATAATAGACTTGATCACGCCGCGTCGAAAAATCTTCGCCCGCTTTTGTCCCGATAAAAACCAGACTCTGCGAATCGCCTGTCCACATTATACGAAAACAAATGTCCCATCTTTCGGATGACAGCGGCTTCGTTTCGCCGGTGTCGTGGTCGAGGCCCATGATCGAGTAGCCGCCGTATTGAGGCCGCGTGAGATCAACGACGCTATAAGCGATCGTTTTACCGTCCGGCGACCACACACACCAGTTAATGGCCGCAAAGTCTTTTAAGTTTTTCGAGAGCAGTGTTCTCTCACGCGACCCGTCGCTCGAAGCTATTATTATCGAGGACTGCTTATCGTCACCTCGCATAAAGATCATTTCGCTTCCGTCAGGTGAAAATGACGGGGCTCCGGCAATGCCCGTCAAGATCTTTGTCCTAACGCCGCCCCATGCCGGAACGCGATAAAGTGCACGGGGGATCCCTCCGTTATCATCTGCAGTAAAATAAATAAATTGCGAGTCCGGCGTAAAACTCGTGCCCCAAATGTAGCCTTCGACAGGCTCGGTGATCTCGTGCCGGTTCGGCTGCCCGGCTTGTTGAACGAAAATACGTGATCGATCGCCGTCACGAGATGAATAGGCAAAAAAATTGCCGTCGGGCGAGATGGTCGCGTTGTTTACGTCTTCGCCGTCGGTCAGATTCATAAAAACAACGTCGCCTTTTGACGTGGCTTGCGCGAAGTTTGACTGTGAACGAAACCAGAGAAAAGCAAAGGCTCCGATCAGGAGCAGAGAACAAATAACCGCGGCTGCAAAGACGCGGCGTTTTGGCTGATCGGCGGTTGGATGTGAGTCAGGCGGCTCGTTTTCCGTCTTTATGACAGGTATTGGTTCAGCTTCGGCCTCTTGCCAATCGGCGACGGTGATGACATTGCCGTGACGTTCGATACGAACCGGACGCGGGTTCGGATTTGTAAATGGAGCTTTGTTTGGAGCGATTTGAGCGCTGGTCAACTCAGGGACACTGCTTTCCGGCAACACACCATTTGAACTTTCGGACGCTGTTACCTCGCCGTTGAAGCGGTAGCCGCGGCGGCGCAAGGTCTCAATATACGGCTGTCCATTTTGCAGCCGACCCAGCGTTTTGCGCAGGACATGAAGATACTGGGCGAGGTTTGATTCTTCCACGATCGAGTCGGTCCAGATCGCGTCCATCAATTCGTCCTTGCTGAGGATCTTGCCGCGCTGCTCTACGAGGACAAGCAGCGTCTCGACGGCCTTTGGCGCTAGAGGAATTTCCTCATACCCGCGCGAAAGCATTAAATGCGCGGCATCGAGCCTAAATTCGTCAAACTGATAAACCTTGTTATTGCTTGATTTACCCATCTTCAAATTAAATTCAGGATAATTTAAATCTAAATCCAAAGACATCATTCGTCACACTCCGTTAATTTTGTTTGCGGAGCGGACAAAACCGACAAGCGTGATCGGCCTGATTTCAAACGATGAAGGCATTGTAGCGCAAAACAACAAAAAAAGCGCGAGCTTTCTTTATTAAATGGATTTTGTTCGCTCCACGCCATAAAAATTTGGAGGATTTCGTTATGAAATATGTAAGTAAAAAAGAAGCCGTTCTGTCAGCACTTTTTTCGATCTTCTTTTTGCTCTGCGTCGTTGCAGTCAACGCGCAAACAACTGAATTTACCTATCAGGGACGGCTGCTGGACAACAGTCTGCCGCCGACCGGGAATTACGATTTTCAGTTTAGTTTATGGGACACACTTGCGGATGGCACACAGATAGGCACGACCCAGACCATTACAGACGTCGCCGTAACCGACGGCATATTTACCGTCAAGCTCGATTTCGGAACGACAGCGTTTGTCGATGGCAGCGCGCGATTCCTTGAAATTGAAGTCAAGCCCGCTGCAGGCGGCACGTTCACGACATTAACTCCTCGTCAGGCTATGACCAGTGCTCCGCATTCCATCAGAAGCCTTTCAACCGCGTCGGCTGATTCCCTTTCCGCACAGTGCGTAAACTGCGTCACCAGCGCGCAAATTGAAAGCATCGACGGGGCACAGATCACCGGGACGCTTCCCGTTACAACCGTTCCCACCGGAAGCGAGAATTACATTCAGAACGCGGCAGTTTCTCGTGGACGAGGCCTTTTCGGCGGGCAGCCGGCGGCGAGCTTCGATGTAGGCAGTGGGAATATAAGCGGTAACTTGAATGTTGGAGGACTAGTCGGCATTGGGACTACAACACCGCAGTCGAAACTATCCGTCGTCACTTCCGGCGCGGGTTACGGGTTGACCCACACAAACGGCACGGTTACCGTTGGGTCATTTTTGACCGCTGGCAGCGGCTGGCTTGGCACCCGCTCAAATCACCCGCTAAATCTTTTTACGAATGACGGTGCATCGAGTCTTCACATCGCAACTACCGGCGAGGTTGGCGTGCGTATCGTCCCGCAGGCCGGCTGGAACTTCGAGGTCGGAGGTAACGTGCGGTTTAATCCAACAAACGGCACGGTTAACTTTAGCGCACCAAATGGCGAAACGGGGATGACAATTACACCATTGAGCGGAAACCGTGCCGATTTTCGTTTTAATGGCTCGATAATAACTATAGCTGCCGGCACGGGGGCGAGTGTGCCGGGTAACTCCGGCATTACCGTCAAAACGGACGGAAACGTAGGAGTCGGCACGTTGAATCCTACAACAAAACTCGAAGTCGCTGGAACATTAACAACTAGCATCTTGCATATCACCGCGGGCTCGGATCTGGCTGAGAATTTCGAGGTCAGCGGAGTGGTCAAACCCGGTATGATCGTTGCCATCAACCCAAACAATCCCGAAAAGCTTGTCCTTGCTCGCGGCGCATACAATCGCAGAGTCGCCGGGATCGTCAGCGGTGCAAACAATCTGTCCGCAGGAATGGTTCTGCCGAATTTGGATCAGAAAGCGGCTTCAATGCCTGTCGCGCTCTCTGGCCGCGTGTGGGTTTATGCAGACGCAACGAAGAATCCGATCATTGCCGGCGATCTGCTGACAACCGCGGCAATTCCCGGCCATGCGATGAAAGTTACAAATTACAAAAGAGCCAACGGCGCGGTTATTGGTAAGGCATTGACGAGCCTTAAATCGGGCACGGGACTGGTTCTGGTTCTCGTCAACTTACAGTAATCGACAATTGGAGGCGGAAAAAATGATTTTAGAGAATAAAACAATTCGTCGAACATTCGTAGGCTGCAGCGTGTTGCTGATCGTCGTTACCGTTCTGCTGGCTTTGAGGTCAGAGTCGAAGGAAGGCGAAGATTTTGAAGAAGAGCAAGAGCAGCGCGCGGAAGGATTGCGGTTTCGCCGTTTGACCCTACAGGACGCAAACGGGCGCATCGACCCTGACGGACTGCGAAACGCGTGGCGTCACATTGAAGAAATGAAAAAGATCAGACCGGCGCGACTGCTGAAACAGGAGGACGGGATCGCGGAAGCAGGGGTGTTTCCGGATTCATGGTCGTGGCTCGGGCCGGGCAATGTCGGCGGGCGAATTCGCGCTATCTCGATACATCCTGCCAATGCCGACGACATATTGGTCGGGAGTGTTTCGGGCGGCGTCTGGCGCACGACCAACGGGGGCGTTAACTGGTTTCCGATAAACGATTTTATGGCAAACCTGGCGGTTGTGACACTGGCTCGCAATCCGGCAAACGCCAATAATCTCTATGCCGGGACAGGCGAAGGCCTTAATGTCGGATTCAATGCTCCGACTGATGGGATTCAAGGCGCGGGTATCTTTCGCTCGGACGATGGAGGGTTTAATTGGAATCAATTGGCTTCAACGAACAACGCTAACTTTAACTTTGTCAGCCGCATTGCCATTTCTCCGAACGGACTGACGCTGTTGGCCGCAACCAGCACAGGCGTTTGGCGTTCAACCGATGGCGGCGCAAATTGGACACAGCTTACATTTAACCAGGCACTTGACGTCGATTTTCACCCGACTGACAGCACACGTGCACTGGTCGGCGAGTTGGGCTCCGTCAGAGTTTTAACAAACAGCGGAGCGAATGTGGCCGCCGCTAATTTCAGTCCTGCCATAAGTAACGGCGGCAATCCCTCAACTAACGGTCGCGTCGAATTAGCGTATTGGGCGATCGGCGGACTTGTTGTTTACGCTTCGGTAAATAACAACAACGGCGATTTGTATCGCAGCAATGACGGCGGGCAGAATTTTACACGCGTCAACACGGGCACGAACTATTTTCTCGGAGCGGGTAATCAAGGCTGGTACGACAATGCCCTGTGGGTAAATCCGCAGGACCC
>CAZUEI010000137.1:0-6096 GCA_964618985.1 uncultured Chloracidobacterium sp. | reverse complement strand
TCAAAACGCACTCACCGCAGTTCGGCAATCATTTGCTTTGCTATAGCGATTTTTTTATTGTTGCCGTCGCAGTTTTTCGGCCAAACTTCAGGAAAGCTTGTCAAGAAAAAAACTCCGATTAAGCCGACAATGGCTGTAAGAACAGGATCGAAAGCAAAAGGAACGAAAATTCGCACAAAGAAGAAGACTCGTCGTGAAGATGATGAGAGAATTACGATCAGCACAGGAGAACCTGTAGTGCCGGGAGAATTTAACGGCGATCTAAGAGATCTTCCACAGACAATCACGCAGGAGGAACGGGACCTGTTCTTCCAGCTCCGGCCTAAAGGCGAAAAAGAAAGCCCGAAGTCCAAAAGGGTTCCTTTGCAGGGCGCCGTCGAGCCTGAAACACCCGTTGACGGCGATATTCCTCTGGCACCAATGCCGACACCGTTGATCACATTCAATGCACTGAATTTCACTCCAAATGGTGCGGGCTGGCCGCCGGACACAGTGGGAGACGTGGGCCCGAATCATTACGTCCAGGCTGTCAATACGTCGATCGGAATCTATAACAAGACTACCGGAGTAGCTTTTTCAACCACTACCTTTAATACATTGTTTACAGGAACGGGCACGCCTTGCGATGCCTCTAACGCTGGAGATCCTACTGTTGTTTATGATCCCGGGCGTGATCGTTTTATCGTTGCAGACTTTGCTTGGACCGATATAGTTAACGGGCCTTACTATGAATGCGTAGCGGTTTCAAAGACGGGTGATCCCGTGGCTGGCGGCTGGTGGTTCTACGCGATAAGGGCGGATGATGCCGCTAATCCGTACCTGCCGGATTATCCCAAAATGGGAATTTGGCCGGACGCCTTGTACATGGGCACGAATATGTTTGACTGTTTGACCGCGGGCTGCGGAAGCGCGAGTTATCAAAAGGCGCGCGCTTATGCTTTCAATATCAACAAAATGGTAAACGGCACTGCGCTGGTCGCTGCCGACGTTCAATTTGCCGACATGTCAAGCTCTCATTTCTCGGTGATCCCGAGCAATTACCGCGGCACGGCCCCGCCTGCGAACACGCCAAACTACTTTGTCGGAGAATCCCTGTCGATCTTCGGGTGGGAAGTTTACAAATTTGACGTAGATTTTACGACGCCGGCCAACACAACCTATACAGGACCGACAAATGTACCGGCTGCGTCCTATACAAACCCGCCGGGTACAGTGCCCGAACCAACTCCCGGCAACAATATCGCCACTCTCGCGACCCGGATCATGATGCAGGCCCAGTATCGAAATATCGGCGGGGTTGAATCGCTCTGGGTCAATCACACTACCGGTACGGCCGGTGCATCGACACCTGTCAGTATTCAATGGGGACAGATCAACGTGACAGGCGGAACAGTCAATACCACGATCGTCCAGCAGCAGATCTACAACAATGGCGCAGACGGCCTCAACCGGTTCATGGGCGCCCTGGCGGTCGATAAACAAGGAAACATGGCTCTCGGATATACCGCCGGAAGCGCAACGATCGCTCCCGACATCCGGTATGCGGGCCGTTTGGCCTCGGACCCATTGAATACTCTGCCGCAAACGGAGGTCTCGATGCTTCCCACAGGATTTGTACGTGGCGTTCAAACCGGGAATTGCGGCGGAGCGGTTTGCGAACGTTGGGGCGATTATAGTTCGATGAGCGTTGATCCTGTGGACGACTGCACATTTTGGTACACGCAGGAGTACTACGCCACTTCGGGGACGAACTGGCAGACGCGCATCGGCTCTTTCAAGTTTCCGACCTGCGGCGTGTCAACACCAACGGCAACGGCGACTAATACGGCTACAGCAACCAATACGGCGACAGCGACAAATACGGCCACTTTCACACCAACACCCGCTTGTACTCCGGGTAACTTCTCAAATCCGGCTGCGATCACCGTTAACGATAATGCGGTTGGAAGCCCTTATCCGTCAAACATTGTTGTCTCCGGATTGGGAGGCACGATCACAAAAGTGACCGTCGATCTTACGGGCATAACCCATACTTTTCCTGATGATATTGATATTCTGCTGGTCGGGCCGGGAGGGCAGAATGCAATTATCATGTCGGATGCCGGAGGAGGCACCGACATTACGAACGTCAACCTGACGCTTGACGACGCAGCGTCTGCGTTGCCGAACGACACCGTTTTGACGAACGGAACTTTCAGTCCGGCCAACTATGCCGGCACCGGAGGCGAGACGTGGCCCGCGCCCGCGCCTGCACCCGCCGGCGGCTCCGCCTTGTCTGCCTTTAATGGTACGAACCCCAACGGGACATGGTCCCTCTATGTAGTTGACGACGAAGGCGGTGACTTCGGCACGATAAGCGGCGGATGGGCGATACATATTACGAGGAATACCTGCGCAACGCCGACAAATACTCCGACAAACACGGCGACGTTTACGCCGACCAATACGGCAACGGCCACTGCGACAAATACGGCCACGCCGACAAACACGCCGACAGGAGCAGGGACGCCGTCGATCAGCGGAAACATCACCTACGGCAACGCTATCGGCAGTCCGGCGCCGCCGCGATTTGTGAAGAACGTGTCTGTAGCAAGCACGGCAGGTTCGCCTCCAGTCGGTCCGGTCATCACAGGAACGCCCGGAACGTACACGCTGACCGGTTTTGGGGCGGGTTCTTATACCATTAAACCGACCAAGCCAAGTGGTCCGAACGGAGCGATCACGTCGAACGACGCTGCGCGGGTCGCGCAGGGCGTGAGCGCGTCAGTGCCTTTCGTGAGCCAAAACCAGAGATTTGCATCGGATGCGAGCGGCAACGGCAATGTGACGTCGAATGACGCAGCCTTGATCGCACAGTTCGCGGCGGGTCTTGGGGGAGGGAATGTCGGCCAGTGGAAGTTCTTCGTTACCGGCGCTCCGTCACCGCTGCCAACGCCGCCACAGACCTATAACGACAGCCGAACTTATGCTTCGGTTACGGGCGTTCTGACGGGCGAGGATTATGTAGCCCTTTTGGTCGGCGAGGCCAGCGGCAACTGGAATCCGACGACACATCCGCGACCAGCCGCCGGCCCTGAAAGGACCACCTCAGTTGCGGCACCACGACTGGTGACGCCGTCTAACAACGAGGTCATTATTCCGGTTAGCGTTCAAGGAGGGGCTGATAAGGAGATCATCTCTTACGAGTTTGATCTGAGATACGACCCAGCGGTGATACGGCCTCTGGAAAACCCGGTAAGTGTGGCGAGAACAGTCAGCCGCGGCCTATTGGCAGTAGCCAACCCGAACGAGCCGGGACTGCTGAGAGTGGTGCTCTACGGAGCGTATCCGATCGACAGCGACGGACTGCTTCTGAACCTTCGATTTACGGCGGTCGGAGCGGTTGGTTCTATTTCGCCGCTTGTCTTTGAGCGAATGATGTTCAACGAAGGCGATCCGGCAGCAGCTGCAACCGACGGACAGGTCACGCTCTCCTCAGCAGCGCCAAATCAGGCCGAGATCGCAGGACGTTTGCTCAATTCGGCTGGCCAGGGCATTCCAAACGCCCGCGTCACATTGACGGACGCCGGCGGACGCACCCGCACCGTCGTTTCCAACAGCTTCGGCGTGTATAGCTTTGGGCAATTGCAGGTTGGCCGCGTCTATTCGATCAGCGTCAAATCGGGACAATTTACATTTTCGCCAACGACGGTCATAGTCACTGAGCAGCTTGTAAATACCGACATGATCGCCCGGCAATAACCTTAAAAACAGTCCACTCAAAAAGGCTGTCTGAAAACCGAAGTCTTCAGACAGCCTCTTTTTTGTCTCTGTCCGGTATTTCTTGGCAAATAAAGAACCGGTCAGATAATTTAACCCCTCGTTTCACGCAAGTTTCATTACGTTTTCGGCTTGCGGCCCTTTTGGGCCGTCCGATACTTCAAATTCGACTTCCTGGCCCTGTATCAGGGATTTGTAGCCGTCGCCGGCGATAGAGCTGTAATGGACAAAAATATCCTGCTCACCCGGCTGTTCGATAAACCCGTAACCCTTAGCGTTGTTAAACCACTTGACCTTTCCACTTGCTTTTGACATCTCTTTTAACTCCTCCTGCATACTTCAAAAAATCTTGCTGGTAGCACTCCGAGTAGCACTCTTTTGAGAAAATACCGCAAAAACAAAACCACATCTGCGATGCGTCGGACGGCATCCTCAGGCTGCGGAACAAATCTATTTCACCACTCACAGTTCGGGAATAAAAATCCGACCTTAAACTGCAAGATCGCAACGATTTAGTCGTGTGTGTGTTTTTATAGACGAACGCAAATTTAACGGAAATTTAACATTCTGTCAAGGCATTTCTCAATTTTTTCGGCATTTTGGGCGAAAATTGACATAAACCCGCATATAAACGAATATTGAGCATAGTTTCGAGGTCGATTTTACTGCCAGGCGATGACATACGAATACGGCAAGGGAGCTCCCCTTACTTACAATAAATATCTAAAAGTGCCGGAGCTGATCGGGCTTCAGGAGCGGCTTTCCGACCCGCAGAGCCACGATGAGCTTCTGTTTATCGTAATTCACCAAACCTACGAGCTTTGGTTCAAGCAGATACTGCACGAACTCGATGCGACGCTCAAATGGCTGGGTGAAGGCCGCACGTTTCGCGTCAATCACAGCCTGCGCGCCGTTGTTGCGATAGAAAAAGTGCTCGTTTCGCAGATACACTTGCTCGAGACGATGGCGCAAATAGGATTTTTGGAGTTTCGCGACAAGCTAAATCCAGCAAGCGGTTTTCAGTCAATGCAGTTTCGCGAGCTTGAATTTGTTTCCGGCCAAAAGGACGAAAAGATACTGGAAAACTTTCGCGAAGACGAATTTGCCTATAAGCGTTTGAGCGAGCGTTATGTCGAGCCAAGCCTCGGTGATGCGTTTTGGGCACTGCTCGAGCGGCACGGTTTTGCCGTCGCAAAACACGAGGAAAAAGTCGCAGCGATCGTCGAGATCCTTTCGCAGCCCGAAAAACACGCCGATATATTTGTAATGCAGGATCTGCTGATCGAACACGACGCCCAGATCTCGCTCTGGCGTTACCACCACGTGCTAATGGTCGAGCGAATGCTCGGCATGAAACGCGGCACCGGCGGATCAGAAGGCGTCGGATATCTGATGACAACTATTACAAAAAAATTCTTCCCCGAAATATGGGAAGCGCGGACACACCTGAAACTGCCCTAACCACCTGCGGCAGCCGGTAGTTGAAGCTAGCTAAACAAAGACCGCAAAAACCTCATTCGAAAACAACTTCCCTTTTCGCGTAAGCCGCAAATGCTTTCTTGCTGTTTCTATAAGTCCGGCATCTGCCAATCTCTCGAGATCCGCTTTATATTTTCCGATCAGATCGAAGCCGAAGCGATCCGCAAATCCTGACAAGTCAATACCGTTTTCCAAACGCAAGCCTAAAAAAATAAACTCCGAAGCAAGATCGATGTCTTCGCGCATCACCTCAGCAGAGCCGCTCTTTTCTATCGATTCAACGTATTTTGCCGTGTCGCGCTCGTTGGCGTAACGCTGTGTACCGTCGAATGAATGAGCCGAAACCCCAAAACCAAAAACCGGATCGAGCGTCCAGTATTTTGTGTTGTGCCGCGATCCAAGACCGGAAAGTGAAAAGTTTGATATCTCGTATTGTTCGTAACCAGCGGCAGCCAGTTTGTCGAGCATCATTTCGTACATCTCCGCAGCGAGTTCTTCATCGGGACGCGGCTGACGGCCGCTGCGAACCTGTTCGGCAAGCGGAGTGCCCTCGTGGATCTCAAGCAAATAAAGAGAAAGGTGTTCGGGCTGCATTTTTATTGCTTCGTCGAGGTTTTGTTTCCAATCATCCAATGTTTGCCCAGGCAATCCAGCTATAAGGTCAAAACTAATATTGTCAAAACCAGCCTCACGAAGCATCGCAAATGTCTGTCGAGCATCATTTGCATCATGGGCGCGGGCGAGCAGTTTTAGCGCTCGGTCATCAAAAGTCTGAACACCAAAGCTGGCCCGGTTGATCCCAAGCGAACGAAATGCGTCGAGCGTTTCCGACGTGACTGTCGCCGGATTCATCTCCAT
>CAZUEI010000136.1:1416-6122 GCA_964618985.1 uncultured Chloracidobacterium sp. | reverse complement strand
TGTGCCGTTTTAGAAAACGGGCTCCGTATGTGGGGCTGAAACCTTTTTCGGTCAGAGCGTCAAGGGCGGCCTCGGTAACCTCGACGAGTTTGCCTTGCCGCTCCATGTTTCGTTGGATCTTGGTCAGGTAGAGCTTGGCGATCTCGCGAACCTCCTCCTTTGTGAGCGGGGCAAAGATGACGATCTCGTCGATGCGGTTGCGAAACTCAGGTGTAAAGCGCGTCTCTGCAGCTTTCATCACATCGCCTCTTATCTGCTTGAAATTGCCGAGCGCCTGCTGGCCAAAACCGAGCGGTGATTCGTATTTCTTGAAATTTTCCGAGCCGAGATTTGAGGTCATGATGACTATCGCATCCGACAGGTAAACTTTCTTACCTCGACCGTCGGTGATCCAGCCTTCATCAAAAGCCTGGAGGAAAATGTTCATCAGATATGGCGATGCTTTTTCAACCTCGTCAAGCAGCAGGACGGTATAAGGATTATCACGAAGCTGTTCGGTCAAAATGCCGCCACGCTCGCTGCCGACGATACCGCGCGGCATGCCGATCAGCTTTTCGATGCCGATGGTGCCGTCGCCGTATTCGCTCATGTCGATGCGGATCATCTTGCTCTCGTCGCCAAACATAAATTCGGCAACAGCTTTTGCAAGCTCGGTCTTTCCGACACCCGTCGGGCCGAGAAACAGCAGCACGCCGTCAGGCGCGTAATGATTTTCTTTTAGCGGTCCTTTGTTGAGCCGCAAGCGTTCGGCGACAGACCGAACCGCGTCCAATTGCCCGACCACGCGTTTTGCAAGGTCAGCTTCCATCGACAGAAACCTATCCGAGGTGTCGCGGTAGATCATATCCTTAGGAATACGCGATTCCTGCGAAATTACGTCGATGATGTGCTCGGGACGAACAATCATTTCAAGCGGTTCATTGATCTCGACTTTGACCGATGCAGTGTCGAGCCAGCCTATGGCTTTGTCAGGCAGGTGAAGATTGCGAATATATTTTGGCGACATTTCGAGAGCCATATTAATGGCCTCATCAGATATGGTGACCGAATAATTTTTCTCGAGGCGCGGACGAACACCTAAAAGAATTTCCTTTGTCTCGTCGATGCTCGGTTCCGCAACTTTCACAAGACGGAAACGGCGAGCGAGAGCTTCGTCGTCGCTGATATACTCCTTGTATTCGGAGATCGTCGTAGCGCCGATGATCCTCAGTTCGCCGCGGGCGAGCGAGGATTTGAACATATTTGCCGCATCCGAAGTCGTTCCCATAGCCGCGCCGGCGCCGATTATAGAATGAGCTTCGTCTATAAAGAGAATGATGTGATCTTTTTCCTTGACCTCGTCGATGATCCCTTTGATCCGCTCCTCGAACATACCACGAAGCATCGTGCCGGCGACGAGGCCTCCCATTTGCAATTGCACGATATGAGCATTACGAAGACGGGCGGGAACTTTTTCAGGCTCGAGCTCGATCAAGCGCGCAAGTCCCTCGACCACCGCCGTTTTTCCGACGCCGGGCTCGCCGACGAGCATCGGCGAATTTGACCTTTCCCGGTGCGAAAGTATCTCGATCATCTGAAGGATCTCAGATTCGCGGCCAATGGTCGGCGGAATTTTATCCTGCCTGGCAAGCTTATTCAATGAAACCCCAAAATGTCGAAGGAACGACGGCAGTTCATATTTCTGTCGCACCCGTTCCTCTTCTTTCTCGCGTTTTTTGATGCGCGTTCGGGCGGTTTGCGCTACTTCGTCGGACGGCACTCCCAGATTTTGTAAGACATCATTAAGAACGCTGCGTTCGTCATTAGAGAGAACGTAAAAAATATCGCTGCCGTCAATTACGCGGCGCCCTTGCGAACGGGCTCGATCCATCGCTCGCTTAAAAAGTTCTGTCGTCTCAGGTGCGATGCGATAGCCCTTTCCGCTATGCTGCCGGCCGGCTTCCATTCGCTTCTCGATCAAAAGTTTGACTGACCGGGGATCTACAGCTAGATCGCGCATCGTTGAAGTAAAAAGTTCGTCCTCTTCAAATGCAATTGCGTGAAGGATGTGTTCGATAGAGACGTAATTCTGGTCACGCTTTTTGGACTCGCCCAAAGCAGTCTCTAAAACCCGTTGTCCGCTCTCGCTGAATTTGTCCTTGTATGCGTCTATATCTGCCATAATTCCCTTGTAGAAAAGCCAAAACTACGATGCGGGCGGTGTGGAAGGCTTTGCCTAAATTCCACTATAACATTTTGCTGCGAGCGGCTGAAAGCAATTTTTACAATCAGCAAAATGATGCCTATCTTGTTATTCAGCCGCCAAATCTGCCAGAGCCTTGCCGACCTGCACCCGTGCAGGTCTGAGCAGTTTATCACCGAATTTATATCCTCGTGCGTATTCCGCAATGATCTTGCCGTCGTTTTCCGGCTCGGACGCGGCCATGTCAACCGCTTCGTGGAGTTCAGGATCAAAATCGGCACCGATCGAGGCTATTGGTTCTACACCGACATCTATCAGTGCTCTTTCAAAGCTGCGGGCGGTGCCGACGACGCCGTTTCGCAAATGTTCAACGGAGGGGTCCGTCTCGCTTGCCGCAACGGCGAGATTCAAATTGTCGAGCACCGGCAGCAGCGTCGTCAAAAAATTAAACTGTGCCTGTTTGCCGCGGTCCTCGAGGGTTTTCATCAGCCGCGAGCGCATCTCTGAGGTTTCTTTTTCAAGATTTGCTTTTGCCTCTTCAAATTTAGCTTGCACTCCGACGAGCTTGGCTTCTGCTGCCTCGCGGCGTTCGGTCTCGGCCTTTAGCTTTGTTTCGAGAGCGGTCTCGGCGGGCGTTTTTGCCGGTTCCTTTGGTTTTTCGTCCTCGGCGACACGCTCGCCCTTTTCATTAAACCGGCGCTTGTCGTTCACAGGTATGGTTTGGTCACCTGTTTCTTCAATTTCCGCAATCTCTATATCTTTATGTTTCGGGTTCATCTTTCTTTTACTAAACACAATATCTAAATACTAATGCGTTACGCTCGACAATTAAAGCATCGTTAATTGCTGACGGCCTTTTGCTCACCTGATATAGATGTGAATTTTATTCCGCCATTCTCTGCCGATATGCGGACTGTCTGGCCGCTTGCAATATCGCCGTTGAGCAAACTTACCGCCAACGGGTTTTGGATCAGGTTCTGTATGGCTCGTTTGAGCGGACGTGCGCCATAGATAGGATCGTAGCCTTCCTGGACCAGCAGGTCGCGCGCCCGATCGTCAAGCTCGATCGTAATGCCGCGTTCGGCGAGGTTGCTGCGCAGTTTTTCGAGTTGAACATCGATGATCTTGGCGATCTCGTCCTTGCTAAGCTGTTCGAAAACGACGATGTCGTCAATGCGGTTCAAAAACTCAGGCTTGAAATGGTCGCGCAAAACTTTTAACACGTCGTTTCTGATATCTCTGTCCACGAGCGGATTTTCGGCTGCCGCCTGTATCTCACGCGAACCGAGATTCGATGTCATTATTAAAACCGTATTCTTGAAATCCACGACTCGGCCTTTGGAATCGGTCAGGCGGCCGTCGTCGAGAATCTGCAACAGAACATTGAACACGTCGGGATGAGCTTTTTCGATCTCGTCAAAGAGAATTACAGAATATGGCCTGCGTCTCACGGCCTCGGTCAACTGGCCGCCTTCGTCATAGCCGACGTATCCCGGCGGAGCGCCGATCATGCGGGCGACGGCATGCTTTTCCATATACTCTGACATATCGAGCCGCACCATTGCCCGTTCGTCGTCAAAGAGGAATTCGGCAAGCGCTCTTGCGGTCTCAGTTTTACCGACACCGGTTGGCCCGAGAAAAATGAACGAGCCGACCGGACGATTTGGGTCCTGCAAACCCGCTCGGGCGCGGCGAACCGCATTCGCGACTGCCTCAAGTGCTTCGTCCTGGCCGATGACGCGTTTGCGAAGGTTATCCTCCATCGCGATGAGTTTCTGCATCTCACCTTCGAGCATTTTTGAAACAGGCACGCCCGTCCATTTTGCGACGATCTCGGCGACGTCCTCTTCGTCAACCTCTTCCTTGAGAAATACGCCGTCCTTTTGGAGCTCGCCCAATCGCGACTGTTCGGCTTCGAGCAATTTTTCGATCTCAGGAATGCGTCCATATTGTAGCTCGGCCGCCTTGGTCAAATCGCCTGCTTGTCTGGCCTGTTCGAGTTCAAGTTTGGCTTGTTCGAGCTGCTCCTTGGCAGAGCGCATCTTTTCGATCTCTTCTTTTTCGGATTGCCACTTAGCCTTCATCGCCGAGGATTTTTCGTTAAGATCTGCAATGCGTTTTTCGATGTCGCTGAGGCGCTCTTTGCTTTTTTTATCTGTTTCGCGCGACAAGGCTTGCCGCTCGATCTCAAGCTGAAGGATCTCGCGCTCGAGCACGTCTATCTCCTGAGGCAGCGAGTCTATTTCAATGCGTATTCGCGAAGCCGCTTCGTCAATAAGGTCAATTGCCTTGTCCGGCAAAAAGCGATCTGTAATGTAACGATTTGAAAGCGTTGCGGCGGCAACTATGGCGGCGTCTTTGATGCGGACGCCGTGGTGAACTTCATAACGCTCCTTTAAGCCGCGAAGTATCGCGATAGTGTCTTCGACGGTCGGTTCGCCGATATAAACCTGCTGGAACCGGCGTTCGAGAGCCTTGTCCTTTTCAATATATTTTTGATATTCAGCAAGCGTCGTCGCGCCGA
>CAZUEI010000136.1:0-1316 GCA_964618985.1 uncultured Chloracidobacterium sp. | reverse complement strand
AGAGCCTTGTCCTTTTCAATATATTTTTGATATTCAGCAAGCGTCGTCGCGCCGACCGCTCGAAGCGTGCCTCTTGCCAAGGCCGGCTTAAGCATATTAGACGCGTCGATAGCGCCTTCGGACGCTCCGGCGCCAACGAGCGTGTGAAGCTCGTCTATAAACAGAATTATCTGTCCTTCGGCCTTTTCTATCTCTTTGAGAACAGCCTTTAGTCGGTCTTCAAATTCTCCGCGGTATTTTGCACCGGCCAGCATTGCTCCGAGGTCGAGCGAGACTAATTTTTTATTTTTTAGAGTTTCAGGCACGTCGCCGGAAACGATCCGCTGCGCCAAGCCCTCAACAATGGCGGTCTTACCAACACCGGGCTCGCCAATAAGGACTGGATTATTTTTTGTTCGTCTCGAGAGTATTTGTATTGTTCGTCTTATCTCATCGTCGCGCCCGATCACAGGATCGAGCTTGCCTTTGCGGGCACGTTCTGTCAGATCCTGAGCATATTTTTCGAGAGCCTGAAAATTTTCTTCGGCGTTCGGATCGGTTATCCGCGAACCGCCGCGCATGTCGGTAACAACCTTTTCGAGATCGTCACGTGTGATGCCGTTCGAGCGCAAAATGCGTCCGGCGTCGCCTTCTTTTTCAGCCGCTACCGTCAACAAAAGATGCTCAGTCGAAAGATATTCGTCCTGCATTCTTTCGGCTTCTTTCTGAGCTTCCTGAAAGATCGTGTTGGTCCGGGAACTGAAATATTGCTGGCCGCCGCTGACCTTTGGAAATTTCTCGATCGCTGCCTGGACCTCGCTGACGATGCTCTGCGCATTCGCACCTATCTTGCCGAGAATGGGACGTACAACACCCTCCTTTTGCTCAAGCATCGCTGCGAGCAAATGCTCCGGCTCAACCTGCTGGTTCTGATTTTTCTCGGCGACACTGATCGCTTCCTGAACGGCTTCCTGGCCGCGGATCGTGAATCTGTCGAATCTCATATCTTTATTGTAAATGATAAGCGGTGAATGATGAATGTTTTCACCCACCATTCACCGCTTTGCTATCACGCAGCCAAATTAGCCATTGGCTGTTTTGGCCTTGTTATGCGTTTCGATCACTTTAGGGGCAGCATCAGCGCCCATGATCTCGATCTTGCGAGCCTTGGTTTCCTCGCGTTTCGGCAAACTTACATGAAGGATGCCGTTGTTGAATTCGGCTTTTGCTCCCTCGGCAGTCACCGTTTGCGGCAGGGTGAACGATCTGGTGAATGAGCCATAGGCCCTTTCGACCCGATGATAGTTATCCTCATCGGTCTTCTTCTCAAATTTGCG
>CAZUEI010000135.1:0-6127 GCA_964618985.1 uncultured Chloracidobacterium sp. | reverse complement strand
CCGAGATAAACCAACGCAACAAAGACAAAAAACCTCTTATCGGACGAGATCTGACGCGCCTAAAATTCCGGTCTCCTGACGGTAAGCAAAAATTTGTACTCGAAGTCATCAAGGCAGATACGAAAAAGAAAAATGCGAGCGGCCGAGACATCACGCTCAAAAAAGGCGACATTATTCAAAACTCCATTGTTGAGCCCAACCTTTGGTGGCGTGTAAAGCAAACAGCTGATACTGTCGACCCGCAAAACCGCGATTACAAAGCGACGTCGGCGTATGCCAAAACCATACAAAAGGACAACGCAACTTGGGGCGATGCATCGGCCGGCGAAGACAAACTGGCGCACAACGACAGCAAGATGACCTGCTATGCCTGTCACACATCGTGGGTGACGAGCTGCTTCGGCTGCCACTTGAGCATGGAGGCCAACCGCAAGATGCCAAATCGCCACAACGAAGGCGGTGACTCGCGCAACTTTACGCAATATAATTTTCAAGTTCTCCGCGACGACATATTTATGCTCGGTAAGGACGGCACGGTCACTGGCCATCGTGTCGCGCCTGTCGCGTCGCGTTCGGCTGTGCTTGTAAGCTCGCGAAACCAAAATCGTGAATGGATATACAGCCAACAGCAGACCGTTTCGGCTGAGGGATTTTCGGGCCAGGCATTTAATACGCACGTGCCGCACACCGTTCGCGGCAGCGAAACGCAGGGCTGTTCGGATTGCCACGTTTCAAAAGAAAAGAACAATAATGCGTGGCTCGCGCAGGTGATGCTGCAGGGCACGAACTTCGTCAATTTCATGGGCCGCTATGTTTATGTCGCCGCGACCCATTCACTCGAAGCCGTCGCCGTCACGGAACACACCGAGCCGCAAGCCGTTTACGGCAGCACGCTGCATAAACTTGCCTACAAGGACAACTACGACGAATTCGTAAAAGACGGCCGCGAGCTCGAAGAGGTTTACGAAAACAAAGGCCGGCCCGAAGTTTTGCAGGTGCAAGTGCGTGGCGAATATGCCTACGCGGCAGCGGGCAAAGGCGGCCTGCGGGTTTATGACGTTGCACAGATCGACCACAAAGGTTTTTCCGAACGCATCGTAACCGCGCCCGTATCGCCGCTAGGACAGAAGTTCTACGTGCCGACAAAATATGCGTCCGCTGTTGCCGCGCCGTCAACATTAGCGGTCGATCCGGCACGTTGGCGCACCGTTCGCAATGAGGACGGTACGTTGAAACAGGTGCCGCCCGATGAAGCTCTGCGACTGAACGAAGAAGCCGACAAAGCAGGTAAACCAAGGCCGGCAATCAACGAAGAAGGTCCGATACATCCGCTTTATGCTTATCTGTATGTGGCCGATAAATACGAGGGACTCATCCTTGTCAATGCGGCCACGCTGCTCGACGGAGACCCGCAGAATAATTTCCTGAAACGCTCCCTGACATTTAATCCCGACAGCGTTTTGACCGGCTCAAACAATATTACGATCGCCGGCAATTTTGCATACTTAACCACAGAAACTGCTCTCGTGATCGTCGATATTTCGACGCCGCTTCAGCCCAAAGTAGCGGCTCAGGTTCCGCTGAACAAACCAAAGGCCGTTGCCGTGCAGTTCCTTTATGCCTTTGTCGTTGACGCTGACGGAATGGAAGTGCTCGACATCAAAAATCTGCAATCCACCGGCGAGGTTCGCAAGATAGATTCGGCTGAGATTCCGCTTGCTCACGCCCACGATATTTATGTTGCCCGCACATACGCCTATGTCGCCAACGGCGAGGACGGCATTGCCATCATTGACATCGAAAAACCCGAACAGCCCAAACTCGACCAGACTTTCAACGCCGAAGGCTCGATAAACGACGCCCATTCCGTCAAGGTCGCTATGACAAACGCCAGTCTCTATGCCTATGTCGCCGATGGCAAGAACGGCCTCAAAATATTGCAATTGACCGACCCCGAAACAATGCCGACTTTCTCAGGTTTCAGCCCGCGCCCGGAGCCAAAACTGATCGCCACCTTCAAAACAAAGGGCGAGGCAATCAGCATCTCAAAAGGCCTCGACCGCGACCGGGCCGTTGACGAAAGCGGCAACCAGATCGCCGTATTCGGTCGCCGCGGCGCACGGCCTTTCGATTCCGAAGACGTGATGCGCATGCTCAAAACCAACAACGGCACCGGTGATTTCTTCCAGGTTTCCGACGACCCGCTGGAGAAGTAAATTGCCGTTGTTCCGTTCCGGAACACAAGTGGAACATTTGTCCGAGATCATATCGGAGAAAGCATCTTTGGTTTAGTCACGCCCTCTTACCAAATTTTGTACTTTGCATTCTCAATTTTATGTTGAATCTTGCCCCGCCCCACCCGAAGTGGGGCAAGTGGGGCAAAGTGAAGCAACTACCGCCGGAAACGCGAGTGTGAACGAGCATCAAGATCCAAACTAGGCCAGGTCGAGAGTGCCCCAAACCTCATCACTGCCGCCATGCACGTAATGGCCTAGTAGCGGTCAAAGCCCAAAAATCCAAAACTCAAAGCCGCAGTTAAGCGCTGACTTTTTGCTTTGAATGTTTAAATTAGCGGAAATTTTTGATAAGCACGGTGTTGCGGACGGCGTAGCCGCGAGCAAGGTAAAGCTGTGAGCCTTCATGAGAGTAAGCAAGATTATATATTTCGCCGCTGGTGAAATCAGTCATCTTTCTTGCCGCAGTGCCATCAACAGGCTGTGCATAAATATTGCCGGCATTCTGCTGATAAGCAATGTAAGCGAGAGATTTTCCGTCCGGAGTCCATCGGGCGCCGACGTTAAGGACCTGTCCCTCGGTAGGTTTAAACACCTTTACGACCGAGCCGTCTGTAGCTGAGACAATCGAGATCGTCTTCCAGTCGCTCGACACGCATGAGAGATAACGGCCGTCGGGAGAAAAATGAGGAGAGTGGCAATCAATGTCGGCAATATGAACGCTCTGTCCGCCCTCCGCCGCGACGCGCCATATTGAGTTTTTGGAAACTCCGTCTGCGTATGACTGCGAATGATAAACGATCAATTTGCCGTCAGGCGAAACGCTCGAATCCGTTTCAAAACCATCGCTAAAAGACAGTTGTTGAAGATTCGATCCATCGGCATTGATGCGGTAAAGATGAGTTTGATCGTCGAGTTTTGCAGAGAAAACAAAAAAGCTGCCGTCCGGCGCGGCTCGAAGTTCTTCTATCGCCGGCGGATCGGTTGTCAACTGTTTGCGGTCTGACCCGTCTGAGTTCATCTTCCATATGCTGAAACCGTCTCCGTTCCGGGTCAGATAAGCCACTTGTCCGTCCGCAAGCGGCGCGATGCCGCCGCGTCCGTCAGCAAAACCTTTTGTTATCTGGACCGCCGTGCGCGAGTCGCCGTTGGCATTCATCGCCCATATCTGAGACAGTCGGTTATACGGCGCGGCGAAAATTTCGTCGTTAGCGGTAACGCCTAGACTTTCTCCCAGATAGCGGCTGCCGTCAGTTGAGATCCGTCGTGATTGGCCGTCCGCGAGAGAGAGATAATAGATCTGATCGCGGCGTGTCGATAATGATTCCTTCGCTTTCGTTCCGATAAAAACTAAACCCTTTCCGTCATTTGTCCAGGCCATCCTGTAGCAGTTGTCCCACTTTTCTGGCGAGAGCGGCTTTGTTTTGCCGGTTTGGGGATCGGTTCCGACGATAGAGCGTAATCCTTCCTCTTTATTCAGCTCGGAGTGTGCAATTAACTTGCCGTCAGGCGACCAATCAACGCCGTGTTCGGCCATGTCCAGCGTTCGCAGTATTCTCTCATTCGTTCCGTCGCTCGACGCGATCATAAGGTGCCTTTGATAATTCCCACGGCTGCTTCGTGTAAACGTCAGCTCGCTCCCGTCGGGCGAGAACGAAACAGGACCGGTAATGTCTGTCAGCACTTTGACACGAGGGCCTCCCAGGGCAGGCACCCGATAGAGCGTATTGGCCGAGCCGTCAACTACGACAAAATAAAGATTTGCCGCATCGGGCGAGAAAGTCGTGTAAACGCCGCCCGTGAACGGCTCGGTTATCTCGATCCGGCTTGCCTGCCCGGGCTGCTGCAGCCATAAATGTGATCTCTCTCCGTCTTTGGTCGCGTAAACAAAATACCTGCCGTCGCGAGATATAGTAGCCCCCGACATTTGTTCGCCGCTTGCGAGGATCGTAACTGACATTTCGGCTTTTGACGCCGCCGCCTCGCTGTTTGACGAATATTTCGTCCATGCAAAAAACATCGCTGCCAAAACGATCACGACAAATGCCGAAGCAGCGACAGCAAAGAAGCGAGAGCCTTTCTTTTGTCCGCCGGCAAGATTTAGTGTTGCTTCTTTGTGTTCGACAACAGGCTCAGCGGGATAGTGGGTTTGTTCCTTCCAATCGGCAAGAGCAAGGACGTTGCCGTGCCGCTCAATGTTTAGTTTTTGCGGTGCAGATTTTTGTGATTCACGAATCTCTGGGACAATGTTGTTTTCAACAACGTTGACGTTCCCGCCGTTTGATTTAGCAAAATCGTTCGCAATTTCGTTTATTTTTACTTCGCCGTTGAAGCGATAACCGCGACGGCGAAATGTCTCGATCAGCGGCACGCCGTCCGGACGCGTGCCGAGCGTTTTTCTGAGGACGTGAAGATACTTCGCAAGGTTTGATTCCTCGACGACTGCGTCCGTCCAGATTGCGTCCATCAATTCATCCTTGCTGAGTATCTCGCCCCGCCGCTCGACAAGAATAAGGAGCGTCTCGACCGCCTTTGGCGCGAGGCTGATTTCTTCGCCGTCACGGTAAAGCATCTTATGCGCGCCGTCAAGACGAAAATTCTCAAAGTCGTAAATGTTGTTATTGCTGGATTTATCCATCGTAAGGTTAAAGTCAGGATAAAGTAATTCTAAATTCAAAGACATGCCGCATTTCCTCGCTTAAATTTGCTTTCAAGGAGCGAAATGCCGGTTGACTATAACTTGTGAAAACTCGCAGCAAACGGTTTTTTAAGATTATAGCGCTACTTTAGGCGGAAAATATATTTTTTTCAAGGCTGCGTTTCGCTTCTGTTAAAAACGAATCTTAAAAGCCGCTAATGGCATACAGGAGTGATATGAAAATTAGATTTGTTATTTTTGCTGCAATATTTTTGGTAAGCGCTTTTGCTGTGACGGCACAGACTACAACTTTTAGTTATCAGGGCAAGATGACCGACGCCGGCGTTGCGGCGAACGGCTCGTTTCAGATGCAGTTCAAGCTTTATGATTCGCTCTCAGGCGGAGCGCAAATTGGCTCGACAATTGCCGATCTACCGGTGACGGTGACTGACGGTATTTTCAGCGTCAAGCTCGATTTTGGAGCGAACGCATTGTCGGGCGCGGATCGCTGGTTGGAAATCGCCGTTCGACACAATTCCGGCGAGAGTTACACAACGCTTGCACCCCGAGAGCAAATTGCTTCGTCGCCTTATGCGGTCCGGACTCTTTCCGCGACAAGCGCTGACGCGCTCTCAATCGCGTGTGTCGGCTGCGTCCAGGACGCCAACATAAACGCGGTTTCAGGTACAAAGGTGACTGGCACAGTTGCAAACGCTACAAATGCAACGAACGCGACGACCGCAAACAACGTTACGGGCGTTGTCGCCATCAACAACGGCGGAACCGGAGCGTCAAATCCAACCGACGCACGGACAAATCTGGGCCTCGGCCCATTGTCAACCGTCAATCCTACAGGCACGCCTGGCGCAACGACATTTCTGCGGGGTGATAACACCTGGGCAGTGCCTCCGACCGATATTGTCGCTTCCATAAGCACTCAGTTCAGCCAGGACGACCGTTCAAGCTGGACCCGAATAGAGTCCTTACCGGATGACGGATGTAATACAGCCATTCCACTCGGATTTACGTTTACCGGCTGGGGATTGAATATTACAACCGTCGGAATAAACAATAACGGGTTTCTTATTTTCGGCGCCACGTGTCCGACGAGCGGGAGTTGGAACAATGGCGTCCTACCAAATACCGTGACGACTGACCCTTTTGTTGCCTTTTTCTGGGACGATCTTCTCGACGCCGGCACCGGCGAATTTATCGAATATCAAACATCCGGCTTATCGGGCGGGCGCGTTTTCAA